>CALRVO020000122.1:0-9199 GCA_943371595.1 Sphingomonas paucimobilis | reverse complement strand
GGCAGGACCCGGGCGTGGGGCGGCAGGTCGGTGTGGGGCGACTACGATGGTGGCCGTGCCCTTCCAGAGCAGTGGCTCCCGGCCCGGTGGTGACGGTCGGCTGACCGCGGCACTCGACCCCCATGACCAGGGACCCCAGGACGCCTGTGGCGTCTTCGGGGTCTGGGCGCCGGGAGAGGAGGTCGCCAAGCTGACCTACTTCGGTCTCTACGCCCTGCAGCACCGGGGTCAGGAGTCGGCCGGCATCGCGGTGAGCAACGGCCGTCAGATCCTGGTCTACAAGGACATGGGCCTGGTGTCGCAGGTCTTCGACGAGACCACCCTGGCCTCGCTCAAGGGTCACCTCGCCGTCGGGCACGCGCGCTACTCGACGACGGGCGCCAGCACCTGGGAGAACGCCCAGCCGACGTTCCGTCCGACGCTCGACGGCTCGATCGCACTGGGCCACAACGGCAACCTGATCAACACCCACGAGCTGCGCGAGATGGTCGATGCGCTGCCGGGCCCCGACGACGAGCTCGAGCTGCACACCCGCCCGGGAAACGCCTCGACCAACGACACCAGCCTGGTGACGGCCCTGCTCGCGCACCACCCCGACACGACGCTCGAGGAGCGCGCGCTGGAGGTGCTGCCGCTGCTCAAGGGCGCCTACTGCTTCGTGTGGATGAACGAGAACGCCCTGTACGCCGCGCGCGACCCCCAGGGGATCCGCCCGCTGGTCCTCGGTCGTCTCGACCGCGGCTGGGTCGTCGCGAGCGAGGACGCCGCCCTGGCGACGATCGGCGCGAGCGTCGTGCGCGAGGTCGAGCCCGGCGAGATGATCGTGATCGACGAGAACGGTCTGCGCTCCCACCACTTCGCCGAGCCCGAGCGCAAGGGCTGCGTGTTCGAGTACGTCTACCTCGCGCGTCCCGACGCCACCATCAGCGGCCGCAGCGTGCACGAGTCCCGGGTCGAGATGGGTCGTCAGCTCGCCAGGGAGTTCCCCGTCGAGGCCGACCTCGTCATCCCGGTCCCGGAGTCGGGCACCCCCGCCGCCGCCGGGTACGCCGAGGAGAGCGGCATCCCGTTCGGCCAGGGATTCGTCAAGAACGCCTACGTCGGCCGCACCTTCATCCAGCCGAGCCAGACCCTGCGCCAGCTCGGCATCCGGCTCAAGCTCAACGCGCTCGACCACATGATCCGCGGCAAGCGGATCGTCGTGGTCGACGACTCCATCGTGCGCGGCAACACCCAGCGGGCCCAGGTGCGGATGCTGCGCGAGGCCGGCGCCCTCGAGGTGCACGTGCGCATCTCGAGCCCGCCGGTGAAGTGGCCCTGCTTCTACGGCATCGACTTCGCCACGCGCGCCGAGCTGATCGCCAACGGGCTGAGCCCCGAGGAGATCGCGGCCAGCGTGGGCGCCGACAGCCTGGGCTACATCTCGCTGGAGGGCATGATCGGGGCCACCAAGCAGTCGAGCACCACCCTGTGCCAGGCCTGCTTCACCGGTGAGTACCCCGTGCCGCTGCCCGACGAGAGCATGCTCGGCAAGCACCTGCTCGAGACCTCCATCCAGTCACCCACGCACGGCAAGGCCCTGCCCGTGCTCAACAACCCGTGAGCCACCCCCGTGTGCACCGTGAGCCCCGTGAGGACGTCCTCGTGACCGAGCAGCCCCAGCAGAACGCCTACGCCCGGGCGGGCGTCGACATCGACGCGGCCGACACCGCGATCGAGCTGATGAAGGGCTGGGTCGCCAAGGCGAGCCGGCCCGAGGTGATCGGGGGGCTCGGTGGTTTCGCCGGGCTGTTCGACGCGAGCGCGCTGACGTCCTACACCCGGCCGCTGCTGGCCACCTCGACCGACGGGGTCGGCACCAAGGTCGCGATCGCCCAGGCGATGGACAAGCACGACACCATCGGGTTCGACCTCGTGGGCATGGTCGTCGACGACCTGGTCGTCTGCGGCGCCGAGCCGCTGTTCATGACCGACTACATCGCCACCGGCCGGGTGGTGCCCGAGCGGATCGCCGCGATCGTCAAGGGCATCGCCGAGGCCTGCATCGAGGCCGGCTGTGCCCTGGTCGGCGGCGAGACCGCCGAGCACCCCGGGCTGCTCGCCCCCGACGAGTACGACGTCGCCGGCGCCGCCACGGGCGTGGTCGAGGCCGACCGGCTGCTGGGCCCCGGCCGGGTACGCCCCGGCGACGCCGTGATCGCGCTGGCCTCGTCGGGCCTGCACTCCAACGGCTACTCCCTGGTGCGTCACGTGCTGCTCCAGGAGGCCGGGTGGGCCCTCGACCGCGACGTGCCCGAGCTGGGTCGCACCCTGGGCGAAGAGCTGCTCGAGCCGACCCGCATCTACGCCAAGGCGTGCCTGGCGCTGGCCGAGCACACCGAGCTCCACGCGATGGCTCACGTGACCGGTGGTGGCCTGGCCGCCAACCTGGCGCGAGTGCTGCCCGCCGAGCTCCGCGCCACCCTCGAGCGCGGCACCTGGAACCCCCAGCCGGTCTTCGACCTCGTCCGCCGCGTCGGCGGCCTGAGCCAGGACGACCTCGAGGCGACCCTCAACTGCGGGGTCGGCATGGTGCTGCTGTGTCCTCCCGACTCGGTCGACCCGGCCCTCCACCTGGCCGAGGGCCTGGGGCTGCGGGCGTGGGTCGCAGGCCAGGTCGACGTCGACCCCGACCAGGCCGCCACCGTGCGCCTGACGGGCCAGCACCCCGACTGGTGACGCACGACTCTTGAATTTCTGGCACCAAACCGGGAACCCGTGTGCCGGAACAGACGCGCAGCAGGTAGCGTTGTCCTCACGAGATCCTGTTGAGAGAGCCCGGGACGCGTGACTGCGCCCGGCCAAGTGTGCGAGGGGGCTGGACCCTATGGGCCGCGGCCGAGCGAAAGCCAAGCAGACGAAGGTCGCGCGCGACCTGAAGTACCGTACGCACGAGACGGACTTCGGGGCGTTGGCCAAGGAGCTGCACGGCGACGAAGACCATTCCGAACCGGTGGCCGAAGAGCTGCCCGACGAGTGGTCGGACTACGCCGACCGTCGGGACTGACGCTCTCCCCGTCGCACGACCTCCGCTGGCCCTGAGCCTGCGGGCCTGCTGGCGCGCCCACGGTGGTCGAGACCACACGGTGGTCGAGGAGGTCGCCCGCGACCGTCCACCACGGTGGTCGAGGAGGTCGCCCGCGACCGTCACCACACGGTGGTCGAGGAGGTCGCCTGCGACCGTCTCGAGACCACACCAGCCGCACCTCGCCTCCCAACCCGTTCCGGGCTTCGGGTGGTCCGGGTCGGGTGGCCGCGCGCGTAGTCGATCGCGTCTCGGCGTCAAGGACGTCGCTGCGCTCCGCCACTGCGTGGCGCCCTGC
Organism: Sphingomonas paucimobilis; assembly: GCA_943371595.1. Taxonomy (GTDB): domain Bacteria; phylum Actinomycetota; class Actinomycetes; order Propionibacteriales; family Nocardioidaceae; genus Nocardioides. The sequence continues at coordinate 5,837 of CALRVO020000122.1, read as the reverse complement.
GGGCGTCCTTGACCCCGAGCCTCTCGCGATCGACTCACGGCGCGCTGCCGGCGACGCCTCGCAGGCTCGGCGCGCCGCCGCTGGCGCGGCCGCCCGACCCTCTGGCCCCGTCAGTCCCGCTGGTCTTCACCGGGACGCTGAACCGGTGACATGGCCGCTGAAACGTCATCGGCCCTGTCATGGCTTCAGCGTCCCGGTGCGACTCGAACCGTCTCGTTCCGGGCCGAGGCCTCGGACCCGTGAGTCTCGGGTGGTCCGCGCCGACGAGGCGCGGATTGCCGCTGCCCTCGTGCTAGGCGGGCGGACGACCCGAAGCACCGTGACCAAAGGCCACCTGGGACCCGGGGCCCCGGGGCCCCGAGACCGTCAGCGCAGCCAGATGCCGCGCAGCCGGCCGACCTCACGCATCCGCTGCTCGGCGAGCCGGTCGGCGGCCAGGGCCGGGGAGACGCCGTCGGAGGCGGCGAGCTCGAGCACGGCGCGGGTGGTGTCGTAGATCGTGGTGGCGCGCTGCTGGGCCCGGTCGAAGGAGAAGCCCTGCAGCTCGTCGGCCACCTGGATCAGCCCGCCGGCGTTGACGCAGTAGTCGGGTGCGTAGACGATGCCGCGGTCGGCGAGGGCCTTCTCGATACCGGGGTGGGCGAGCTGGTTGTTGGCGGCGCCGCACACGACCCGCGCCGAGAGGACCTCGACGACCTCGTCGGTTAGGGCGTGGCCGAGGGCGCAGGGGGCGTAGACGTCGAGGGCCGAGGCGACCAGGGCGTTGGTCGACTCGACCGCGCGGACGCTCGGGTGCTCGTCGCGGACCCGGTCGACGGCGGGCTGCCAGACGTCGGTGACGACGACCTGGGCGCCGGCCTCGAGCAGGTGACCGACCAGGTGCCGGCCGACCTTGCCGACCCCGGCGACCCCGACGGTGCGTCCCTCGAGCACGCCGCCGTCGGCGGGGGTGCCCCAGGCGGTCTCGGCGGCGGCCAGCATGCCGCGGAACACGCCGTACGCCGTGAGCACCGAGCTGTCGCCGGCGCCGCCGTGGGCGACGGTGCGGCCGGTGACGTAGGAGCACTCGCGGGCGACCTGGTCCATGTCCTCGGAGTAGGTGCCGACGTCGCAGGCGGTGAGGTAGCGGCCCGACAGCGACTGGACGAAGCGCCCGTAGGCGCGCAGCAGGGCCTCGGACTTCAGCGTCGACGGGTCGCCGATGATGACGGCCTTGCCGCCGCCGAGGTCGAGACCGGCGAGCGCCGCCTTGTAGGACATGCCGCGCGAGAGGTCGAGCACGTCGGCCAGGGCCTCGTCGGTCGAGGCGTAGGGGTGGAAGCGGGTGCCGCCGAGCGCCGGGCCCAGGGCGGTGGAGTGGATCGCGACGATGGCGCGCAGTCCCGTGGCGGGATCGTTGGCGAAGACGACCTGCTCGTGCTCGGAGCCGAGCTCGAAGACGTCGGAGGTGTGCGACATGAGGATGGTGTCCGTTCGGCGTGTGGTGGTCGACCACGGGGTGGGTGGTCTCGGGCGGTCCGCAGGGGTGGCGCGGACCGCCTCCAGGATAGGGCCGCCGACAGGGCCGTCGACAAAGCCGACGGCAGGCGCGTCAGGGGTGGTCGGACCGGTCGACGGCGACCAGGGCGTCGACGCCCTCGGTCACCGCCTCGCGCAACGCGCCCAGGAGCGCGTCGGCACCTGTGAGGTCGCCGGTGCGGGCGAGGTCCTCGATGGCCGCCGAGGCGGCGCCCACCCGTGCCAGGCCGAGGTTGAGCGCGCTCCCCTTGAGCTGGTGGGCATCAGCAGCGGTGCGCTCGACGTCGCCGTCGGCGACGGCGATGCTGATCTGGGCGAGCGCGCCGTCGACGCGTGAGAGGAACGACCGTCGGGTGCGTTCGAAGAACGACACCCCGTCCTTGACCAGCTCGCTGAGCAGCCGGACCCTCTCGAGGTCGATGACGCCGTCGGGTGGGTGCACCGAGGCGGGGGCCGTCGACGTCGTGGGGCGGGGGCTGCGCCAGGGGGCGCCGGCCCGCGCCACGGCCGCGGCCAGCTGGACCGGGTCGACGGGCTTGGTGAGGAAGTCGTCCATGCCGGCGGCCAGGCAGCGGTCGCGCTCGCCCGGCAGCGCCGAGGCCGTCATCGCGATGATGGGCACCCGCTCGCCGCGCTCACGGGCGCGGATGGCGCGGGTCGCGTCGAAACCGTCCATCCGGGGCATCCGGCAGTCCATCAGCACGACGTCGACCTGGTGGCCCTCGCGGAGCGCGTCGACGGCGTCGGCGCCGTTGCCGACCGCGGTGACGGTGCAGCCGAGGTTCTCGAGCAGGCCGGTGGCCACCAGCTGGTTGACCGCGTTGTCCTCCACGACGAGCACGTGCAGCCCCAGCGGTGCGGTGGCGGCGGGCTCGGGCCGCTCGTCGGCGACGACGCCCGGCTCGACGGTGATGCCGACCAGCGCCTCACGCAGCTCGGAGGCCCGGACGGGCTTGGTCACCCGGGCGCGGTAGCCGGCCGCCCGGAGCTCGTCGTCGCTCATGGTGCCGTCGGCCGCCACCAGGACGAGGTCGACGTCGCCGCCGTCGCCGTCGGTCGGGGCGGTCGTGAGCTGGCGGCCGGTCACGGGGCCGGTGGCCCCGGTGGTCGGCAGGTCGACCAGGGCGACGTCGTAGGGGGTGCCGGCGGCGGCGGCCCGGGCGAGCACGACCCTGGCCTCCTCGGCCGAGGAGACCAGGTCGACCTGGAGGCGCCACGTCGACAGCTGGCGGACCAGGAACGACCCCGTCGAGGCGTGGTCGCTGACGACCAGCACGCGGCGCTGGGGGAGGGGTGGCTCGAGGTGGGCCTGGTCGGCGCCGGCGACGGCCCCGAACCGGGCGGTGAACCAGAAGACGCTCCCCACGCCGGGGGTGCTGCGGACCCCGATCTCCCCGCCCATGCCCTCGACGAGCTGCCGCGAGATCGCCAGGCCCAGGCCAGTGCCGCCGTGCTGGCGGGTCGTCGAGCGGTCGGCCTGGGTGAAGGCGTCGAAGAGCCCGTCGACCTCGTCGTCGCTGATGCCGATGCCGGTGTCGCGCACCTCGACCCGGAGCAGGACCGTGTCGTCGTGCGGCCGGTCGAGGGGGTCGGACGCCTCGACCAGGACGTCGAGGACGACCTCGCCGTCGTCGGTGAACTTGACCGCGTTGCTGCCGAGGTTGGCGAGCACCTGACCGAGCCTGACCGGGTCGCCGCGCACCAGGCGGGGCACCTCGGGCGCGCAACCGACCACGAGCTCGAGACCCTTGTCGACGGCCGGGCCCGCCAGGATCATCGCGGTCTGGTCGACGACGTGGCGGACGTCGAACTGGATCGCCTCGAGCTCGAGCTTGCCGGACTCGATCTTGGACAGGTCGAGGATGTCGTTGATGAGGGACAGCAGGGTCAGGCCGGCGCCGCGCAGGCCGTCGGCGAGGCGCCGCTGCCGGTCGTCGAGGTCGGTGCGCAGGAGCAGGTCGGTCAGGCCGATCACCCCGTTCATCGGCGTCCGGATCTCGTGGCTCATCGTGGCGAGGAACTCGGACTTGTGCCGCGAGGCCGCCATGGCCTGGTCGCGGGCCTCCTCGAGCTCGATGGCCGCCTGCTCGCGCTCGGCGACGCTGCTGAGCTGGTCGCTGACCTGGGTCATCAGCGACCACGTGTAGTCGTCCTGGGTCTCGAGCTCGGCCAGGACCTGGACGACGCACGCCATGTGCCGCCCCGCGCGCACGGGCAGGCTCAGGAGCGTGGCACCGGGGCGGCCCGGCTGCGGGGTCAGCACGATCGTGCGGGTGCGCCAGCACTCGTCGGCCGCGGTGAGGTCGGGCGGCGGCAGGTCGGGCGCGGCCGGCTCGGGCAGCTGGAGCACGCTGAACGGCCCACCCCGTTCGGCGCGCACGATCGCGCACAACGGGGTCCACTCCCGCGAGCTGATGAGCAGCTGGGCGGAGCGGACCAGCGCGTCGGCGAGCGTGGTCGAGCGGTTGGCGGCCTCGGCGAGCTGCTGCAGCAGCGTGAGTCGCCGGGTGGCGGTGTTGGCGGCCTCGAGGGCCTGGCGACGCTCGGTGACGTCCTGCCCGGTGCCGCTGAGGCGGGTCGCCCGGCCGCACTCGTCGCGCTCGATCTCCGCAGCGCCGCGGATCCAGCGCAGCTCGCCGTCGGGGGTGATGATCCGGCCCTCGAAGACGAAGCCGTCCTGGGCCCTGATGGCGTCGACGAGGGCCTCGCGGAAGGCGGTGCGGTCGTCACGGTGGAAGAGCATCAGGATGTCGTCATAGGTCGGGGCGACGTCCTGCGGGGCGACGCCGTAGACCTGGCAGAGCTCGGGCGACCACCAGACGACATCGGTGGTGAGGTCCCAGGTCCAGCTGCCGAGCCGGGCGATGCGCTGGGCGTTGGCGAGCTGGACCTCGCGGTCCTGCAGCTCGTCGAGCAATCGGCGGCGCTCGGTGTGCTCGGTGAGCCGGTGGAGGTAGCCGATGACGCCGGTGCCGTCGGCGTCGGGGACGGGCGCCCAGCTCGAGAGGGTCCAGATGCGGGTGCCGTCCTTGCGGACGAGCAGCACGTCCTCGTTGGTCACCCCGGGGTGTCCGGCCCGCATGGCGGACAGGTGCCGCTCGAAGTCGGCGCGGCCACGCTCGTCGGCGACGTCGAAGCCGGTGAGGCTGGTGATCGTCTCGTGCGGGTGGCCCACGAGGTCGGCGAAGCGCTGGTTGGCCATCAGCGTCTCGCCGTCGAAACCGATCAGCCACAGTGCGTCGGGGGTCGCGTCGAACAGTCGGCGCAGCAGGCCGTCACTGTCGTCCGTCATCGCACCTCCGGTTGCCATCATCGCCCGTCGTCCCCCTAGGGCGCAGCCGAATGGCACGGCGGCAACCGGCCCTGGACGTGGGGGGAGGCCGGAACGTACGGAGCCGGTCGGCCCTCGAGGAGGGCCCGACCGGCTCCGGCTGGAACGGGTGGGTCAGCTCTGCGAGACGGCCTTCTTGAGCGCGGCGCCGGCCTTGAAGGCCGGAGCGGTGCTGGCGGCGATGTCGATGGTCTCGCCCGTCTGCGGGTTGCGGCCCTGGCGCGCGGCGCGCTCACGGGTCTCGAAGGTGCCGAAGCCGGGGAGAGTGACCTTGTCGCCCTTGGCCAGGGCGCCGGTGATGGCGTCGAGCACGGCGGTGAGGGCCTGGTCGGCCTGCGCGCCGCTGAGGCCCGTCTCGGTGGCGATGGCCTCGCGCAGCTCGGTGCGGTTCATGGGGATGACGTGTCCTCTCGGTGGTGGTCAGGTTGGCGGCCACGACGGGCCGCGGCTGCCGACCGTAGCGCAGGCCGCCGACACGCCACACCACCAGGGCGGGCGCGGCGGGGTGTGGGTAGGGGTCGCGGTCGTCGGCGAGGGCGCTCAGCGTTGGAGGACGAGGGCGCCGTGCGTGCCGTAGCCGAGGAGGGGACCGCCGTACGGCGTGCCGTTGAAGCCGATCAGGAGCGGTGGGCGGTCGGGCAGGTCGACGAGGGTCGGCCAGGGCAGGTTGGTGGGGTACGCCGCGTCGAGGCGGCCGTGCTGCTCGAGGTCGAGGTCGAGGACGGGGTAGCTCGCGCGCAGCGCCCGCGGACCGTCGCGGCCGTCGCTGGCGAGCACCCACCAGCGGCCGTCGTGCCGGGTGAGCGTCGGGCCCTCGGTCGCGGTGCGCCCGCGGGCGACGGCGCGCAGCGACCACCGCTCGAGGCTCGGCCCCTGGGCCACGACGGGGTGGAAGCGGAAGAACCGCGTGGCGCTGACGTAGGTGGCCAGCCAACCGTCACCGTCACGGACCAGGTGCGGGTCCCACGAGCCGACCGAGTCCGTGGGC
>CALRVO020000121.1:0-9207 GCA_943371595.1 Sphingomonas paucimobilis | reverse complement strand
GTCGGCGGCCTCGCCGTGATGGCACTCGTCGTCGGCGGCCAGCTGTCGATGTTCTTCCTCGCGGTGCAGCTCATCGAGGGCGAGCTGGGCTTCGGCCCGATGGAGTCGGGCCTGGCGTTCCTGCCCCTGACCCTCGGCATCTTCGCGATGTCCCGGGTCACCCCGCGCCTCCTCGCCCGGGTCGGCGCCGCCCCGATGATCATCGTCGGCGCGACGGGCCTGGCGACCAGCTTCGCCTGGCTGAGCACGCTGTCGGCGTCCGACGACTACCTCTCGGGGCTGTTCGGCCCGATGCTGCTCAACGGCCTCTCGGCCGGCCTGGCGTTCATGCCGGTCACCGCGATCGTGCTGGCCGGCGTCGAGCCCGAGCACGCCGGCTCCGCCTCGGGCCTGCTGCAGACCTTCCAGCAGCTCGGCGGCGCGATCGGCCTCGCCGTGATCGTCTCTGTGTACGCCGTGGGCGCGGTCCCCGGGGAGTTCCTGCCCGGCGCCCGGGCGGCGTTCCTCACCTCGGCGACCTTCGCCGTCCTCGCCCTCGCGGTGGGCGTCGCCCTGCACACCCAGGCCCGCCGGTCACGGCGGCTCACGGCGGGACCCGTGCTCGAGGCCTCCTGAGAGGTTCAGGCCGGGTCGCCGACGGGCTCGGCGGGCTCGGCGGGCTCGGGCTGCTCGTGGTGCCGGACGACCCAGTGCTCGCCGTCCCACCACCAGTGCCCGTCGGCGCTGAGCAGCGGCGGGCCCCCCGGGCGCGGGTCGGAGTGGAAGGCCGCCGCCCACGCCAGGGCGGCGGGCTCGGTCCAAGGGTCGTCACTCATGGTCGGACTCCTCGGCGCCGGCGGCTGGTGGGGTGCTCCAGCGTCCGCCCGGCCGCGGCGCGTGTCCCGGGAACCGGGCGACGCCGCCCGAACGGTCGCCGAGATGACCCGAACGGGTCAGCCTCCCACCGTCCGTGGGACGACCCGGTCGAGGTCGCCGCCCCGGTCGCACGCACGGTATAGGTTGCCGCGCATGGCCACCTCCTGCGGAAGCTGTGGTGCGGTCGGCGAGGGCGCCTTCTGCGCCTCCTGCGGTCACCCGCTGCACGACGCACCTCCCTCCCCTCCCCCGGCAGAACCCACCCGGATCGCCGCCCCCGCCCAGCCGCATGCCCAGCCGCCGGTCCAGCCGCCGCCCCCGCAGGGACCGCCGCTGCCGCCGCCTGCGCCGCAGGGCTGGAGCCAGCCGGAGCCGACGCCGACCGCGCAGTTCCCGTCGGTCCCACCGGCGGCGTACCCGCCCCAGGGCCATCCCGAGCAGGGGTATCCCCAGCAGAACTATCCCCAGCAGGGCTATCCCCAACAGGCGTGGAGCCAGCCGGCCGCGCCCCGGACCAACCCGTTCGTCGGGTGGCCGGTCAGCGACTACGTGCGCGACGCGGGCGCGGCGATCGCGTTGTTCTGCACCTTCGGGATGCCGTGGGAGATCAGCGTCGACCCCAAGGCCGGCAACCAGTGGTGGGTGGTCATCGCGATCCTGCTGTCGCTGGTCTCGCTCGCCGTCCCCTACGTCGCCAAGGCCGGCGTGGTGCCGGGGTGGGGCCCGCAGCACTACCGCCTGACCAAGCTCGGTCTCAACCTCCCGCTGCTGCTCAGCGTGCTGGCGGCGGTGCTGTTCGAGCTCATCCACCTCGGCGACGACTTCGAGGGCGGCCTCGGCAGCGGCATCGCCATGGCCCTGACCGGCGTGGCGCTGGCCGTGCAGCCCCGGGCGGCCGAGGAGGCCCCGGACCACTCCGACGACCGTCTCTGGAACGGGCTCGCCCGGGCCGTCGTCGCGGCGTCCGTGGGCCTGACCGTGCTGCTCTACCTCGGGTGGTTCCTGCACGGCGCGGTCGGCGACGACGTCGACATCTTCGACCCGTTCACCGGGTTCCTCGCCCTCACGGTGGCGTTCCTGCTGATCCCCCTCGCCCTGGTGGGCTACCCGGCCTCCATGCTCCTGCTCGGCGCGCCGTCGGCCGCCGGGCGGCGGGTCCTGGCCACGGTCGGGTTCAGCGTCGTGGTGATCGCGCTGTTCGCGCTGGCCTCCGATCGCCAGGGCCTCTTCTTCTGGGCCGACACCGAGAAGTGGGACGGCGTCGGCGGGGGCCAGATCCCCGGCGGCGGAGGCCTGCTCCTCGGCGCCGCAGCCGCCCTCGTCGTCTCGCGGGCCCAGCAGCGGGCGACGCAGACCCCCGACGCCGTCGGCTCCTGGACCGCGACGGTCTCCGCCGCGCTGCAGGTCTCGGCGGCCGGCTCGGCCCTCACCGCGATCGCGGTCCTGCTGATCATGATCGACGCCGACGTGGAGGGCGGCCCCGTCGTCACGATCGTGCTCCTGCTCGCCGCCACCGGCGCGGCCGCCTTCGGCCTGACCCTGCTCGGCGACCTGCGCAAGAACCGGGTGGTGCTGCTCGGCGTGCTCGGCGGCATCGCGGTCGTCGGGCTCGTGGTGCTCGGCATCAACAACTCCGGCGACACCGCGGGCTACGTGCTGCTCAACAACGGGTACGCCGTGGCCGCGTGGCTCGCCCTGCCCGGCCTCGCCGCCTACGCCCTGACCGTGCCGGCGCAGGTGCGTACGACGCTCGGCCCGCTCGTCGCGGGCGGGACCGGCGGCCACCCGGCCCAGGGCCCGCCCCAGACCTACCCGCCCCAGACCTATCCGCCCCAGGCGTACCCGCCCCAGGCGTACCCGCCCCAGGGCCCGCCCCAGACCTACCCGCCCCAGGGCCCGCCGCCGGCCTACCCTCCCCAGGGCCCGCAGCAGGCCTACCCGCCGCAGCAGCCGCCGCCACCCACGGGTCCGCCGCTGCCTCCGCCGGGACCGGGCTGGGGCCCGCCCGCCTGACCGGCGCGACCCGTCGCGAATTACAGCGTTGTAGTTGTCGCGAACCGCTGTTACGGGTGTGACTCATGGGGCTAGGGTTCCGCGAAACGACGGATCCACCGCCTTCTTCCCCTGGAGCTCCGCCATGCGTACGGCCCTGCCCCGCACCCTGCTGCGAACGGCTCTGCTGAGCCTCACCGCGCTCACCCTGGTCACCACCACGGTCTCCGCGACCACCGCCTCGACGTCGACCCTGGCGGTGGCCGACGTGGCGGCCGCCCCTGTGGCCGCGCGCGCCACCTCGCTGCCGCCCACGCCGGGTGACTTCACCGGCTACGGCTTCGACCAGTGCCTGGCGCCGACGCAGGCGATGATGGACCGCTGGCTGAGCACCTCCCCCTTCCTCGCGGTCGGCATCTACATCTCCGGCGACTCGCGCGCCTGCCGCGACCAGCCCAACCTCACCCCGACCTGGATCCGCACCCAGCTCACCAAGGGCTGGAAGCTGCTGCCGATCACCCTGGGACCGCAGGCGTCGTGCCAGCCGCGCTTCCCGCGCTACAGCGACGACTTCAAGATCGACCCGTTCCGCGGCAAGGGTCGCTACCCCCGGGCTCGCGAGATGGGTCGCGCCTCCGGCGCCAGCACCGTCGCCGACGCCCGCCGGCTCGGCATCCCCGAGGGCAGCACGCTGTGGTACGACCTCGAGGGCTTCGACAACACCAACACCGCCTGCCGCGAGTCGGCGCTGGCCTTCGTCTCCGACTGGGTCACCACCGTCAAGGCCCAGGGCTTCGTCACCGGCGTCTACTCCAGCGCCAGCTCGGGCATCAAGGTGCTCGACGACACCCGCGCCAGCCGCACCACGGCGTACCGCCTGCCCGACCGGATCTGGCTGGCCCGTTGGGACGGCGTCGCCAACACGTCGTCGTCCTACATCCGCGACGACGGCTGGCGCCCCGGCGGTCGGGTCAAGCAGTACCGCGGCGGCCACGACGAGACGTGGGGCGGCGTGCGGATCAACATCGACAGCAACTACCTCGACCTCGGCAAGGGCATGGTCGCCGCGCCGGAGTCCCACTGCGGTGCGACCAAGGTCGACTTCGTCGACTACGGCACGCTCGAGCCGGCACGCACGGGCTACCGGGCTCCGGCGGCCCGCGTGGCCGCGCTCAAGTGCCTGATGTCCGAGCGCGGCTACTACCGCGGTCCGGTCGACGGGATCTACGGCAAGGCGATCATCAACAGCGTCCGCACCTGGAAGGCCGAGCGTCGCCAGCCGGCCGACGACCGGTGGTTCCGCAAGGACTGGACGGCGCTGCTGTCCGGCGGTTCGCGCCCGATCCTCAAGCTCGGCTCGGCGAGCGCGTACGCACCCTACGTACGCCGGGTGCAGCGGGCCATCAACGCCGCCGACATCGGCATCAAGACCAACGTCGACGGCACCTTCAGCGCCGACACCACCGCCGCGGTCAAGCGCTACCAGAGGCGCGTGGGCCTGACCCAGTCGGGCGTCGTCGACGTCCCCACCTGGGCCAAGCTGCAGGCCGGCCTCCGCTAGGCCCGTCCCCGTCCGACAGCGGGCCTAGGCTCCGTCCCATGGCCAACGAGGACATGCGGCAGAACTGGACCGAGACCGCCGTCGGCTGGGTGCAGAACGAGGCGATCTTCGACGCTGTGTTCGCACCCGTCACCGCGGCGCTCCTCGAGCGGACGCAGCCAGGGCCGGGCCACCGGGTGCTCGACGTGGGCTGCGGCACCGGCACCCTGCTCGCCGCCTCGGTCGAGGCCGGGGCCGACGCGGTCGGTGTCGACGTCTCGCCGGTGATGGTCGAGGCGGCCCGGCGACGCGTGCCGGGCGCGACCCTGCTGGAGGCCGACGCCCAGACCACCGACCTGCTCGCGGCCGCACCCGGACGGCCCTTCGACCGGGTGGTCTCGCGCTTCGGCGTGATGTTCTTCGCCGACCCGGCGGCGGCGTTCAGCACCGTCCGCGCCGCCGCGGCGCCGGGAGCGCGGCTGACGTTCGCCTGCTGGCGCACCTACGAGGAGAACCCGATGATGACCCTCGGCCTCGACGTCCTCGCCGGCCACCTCGACGAGCCCCTCGCCCTCGTGCCGCCCGGGGCCCCGGGACCGATGGCTTTCGCCGACCCCGCGCCGGCCCGGTCGGCACTCGAGACGGCCGGCTGGTCCGACGTCGCTGTCACGCCGTACGACTTCGACTGCGACTACGGCTGGGACGGCAGCGACGGCGTCGAGCACCGGATGGCGACCCTCTTCGCCACCAGCACCGGACGCCGGGTCCGCGCGGAGCTCGAGCCCCGACTCGGCGCCGAGGCCTGGGCGCAGCTGCTCGACGAGGTGCGCGACCACCTCCGGGACCACCGCGTCGACGGGGTGCTCCGCTTCCCCGCTGCGGTGTGGCTGGTCACGGCCACCGCCTGACCCGGGCCGCTCCGCACGAACCGGCGTCAACCGGCGGCGCCCGGCAGCTCCTGCCAGCCCGACCCGGCCGTCCAGGTGTCCGGATTGAAGGCGAACCAGCACCCCTGACGGGGCTGGTCACGACTCCGGTTGATCGCCACGTCGAGCAGCGAGCAGAGGAGCAGGGTGCCGACCGCACCGTGGCTGACGAAGGCGACCGAGCGACCGGGATGGGCCGCCAGGCAGTCACGCACGGCACCCTGGACGCGCGCCTGGGCGTCGGCCGCGGTCTCCCACCCCCGCACCGAGGTCGAGGGCTGGGCGAAGAACTGGTCGGCCGTGCGCTCGAACTCCTCCGGCGGCAGGAAGCCGGTCGCCGCCCGGTCGTTCTCCCCCAGGCCGGCGTGCTGCGCCGCGGGAAGCCCGCGAGCGGCGCCGAGGACGGCCGCCGTCTCCACGGCCTTGGTCTCCGGGCTCGACACCAGCAGGTCCACCGCGTCGAGAGCGCCGGTGAGCGCGAACGCCTGCACCCTCGCCCTGCCGAGAGCCGACAGCCGCCACTGCGTGACCGGGGTCTGCGGATCGACGACGACCTCCGGGTGGGTGACGAAGAGGCATCTCACCCGGCCCACTATGGGCGACGTAACGCCGACCCTGGGCCATCGGCCGTCGGCCACACCTGCGAACTACTCCTCGACGCTGTAGACCCGCGTAATCCTCACGCCCGTCTCGGTGTCGATGACGTCGCGGACGCCGACAGGGGCCTCCAGGTCGACGACGACGAAGCGGCTCGGCCTCCGATGCGTCACGCGAAGCTCGCGTGAACCTGGCGCACGCGACCCTCTCCTGATCCTGACGGCGGCAGGGTCGAGCGCACGGTTCGTTCGCAGAACGACTGGCCGAAGTCGGCTCCCACGGCCCAGCTCCCGCCGTGGGACCGGCTCGGTCAACGACTTTCACTAGTACTTCTGCGAGGACCCGACCATCGCCACGACCGCGCGCTCCCGGCGGCATGGTCGGGCGCATCGGCCGGGAAGTGAACGACTTGCGCTGGCCGGGCGGGTCAGCGGACCGCTACATGTGTGGGTGACTGGCCGCTGGATCGCAACCTCAAGACTCCCTGTCCTGTCGACGAAACATGACGAGCACTGGCCAGAGCATCAGGAGGATCAAGACCGCGACTCCCAAGCAGATGAGGCCGACGGCGACGGATCCTTCGACGATGAACCAGACAGCGAGCGCAACCGCGATCACGATTGCGGGGACGGCTCGGGCGTAAGCGGCGCTACGCGACTTGTCTGGACGAGCTGACAGGCCGCCAGCACCGCCCGTGAAATCGGACATGGACACACGACAATGCCCTCGACGGCTTCGCGCACCCCCCCTTCAAGCCCGCAGGCTCGGTGCAAGACTTCTGCGTGCTGGTGACGTCGTGAGCGGAGCCCGATGTGCGGCGTGTCGTCAATGAACTTCAAGCCTGCTACCAAGCGGAGTCTTCAAGTAGGTTTCACGGAGCCGTGCCGCGGCAACTGGAGCCCTGTGCAACGCGACTCAGACCGCAATAGCGACCCGGACAGTACGGGTTACAGCACCACGGCGAAGGTGCTGCTGGCCCTTTCCCTCGGCCTGTTGCTCGTCGCCATCATCATCGGCAGGGTGTGGCGGATCTTCGGCTGAATGATTGATCGTTCTCGCACAGCGGTGGCGGCCGCCGGGCATCGAGGCCCAGGTCGAAGCCGTTGAACACGTAGCCCGCTGTGCGGCAGAGTTGGGCGAGCGTGACGCCCCGTCTACTTCATGGCAATGCGCAATATGAGGGTCACCCCGGCGGCGGCCAAGAGCACGACGCCGATGGCGAAACGTCCCGGTCTACGGTTCTCCGGCTTCCGATTGGGCTGCGCCACGACGAGCGCGGCAATCAACAGCAGAGGCGAGGCGATTTCTAGTGCTGAGACGAGATCGCTGCGCGTCATGAGGAAGACCGTAGAACGCACCCGGCAGCGCGACCGCGCTCGGGAGGCGGCAAGGTCGGGCACCACGCTGGTTGAGGTGCGAGGAGCGCTAGCGACGAGCCTCGAAACCCCCGCAGCCGGTGGTGCCAAGGTGGCCACGCGGGTTGGCGGCGTCGCTCGCCGGGTCTCGAGGCTCCTCGCTAGCGCTCGTCGCACCTCGACCACCGCGTGGGGGCGAGTGTCCGCTCATCGAGGTGCTCTCAATGGGTCATCGCAACACTTCCTTCACCAAAGGAGGTCGCCAATGGCGCGTCAGAGTTATCAGCGGTTGTCACCTGCAGACATCGACGAGATCTGGAAGCGATTACGGCTTGGGCACTCGGTCAAGCCAACCGCCCGAGCTCTCGGGTTGCCGAGCAGCACGGTGCGCACCTACTTGAACCGCTGCGGCGGGATCAGACCTGAGCCCCGGCATCGAGGAGCTGGTCGGCTGAGCTTGGCCGAACGCGAAGAGATCAGCCGTGGCTTGGCCGCGGGCTTGTCGTTGCGTGCGATCGCGGCCGCACTGGGTCGCTCACCCTCGACTCTCAGTAGGGAGGTCAATCGCAACGGCGGCCGAGGCCATTACCGCGCCACGCTCGCCGAGCAGTCAGCGTGGACCAAGGCGACCAGACCGAAGGCGTGCAAGCTGGCCACGAACCCAGCACTGGCTGACATCGTGAGCGAGAAGCTCCAACACCGGTGGTCGCCCCAGCAGATCGCCGGCTGGTTGAAGCTGACCTATCCCGACGACCTAGGGATGCAGGTGTCGCACGAAAGCATCTACCGCACCCTGTTCGTGCAGTCGCGCGGTGCGCTGCGTAAGGAACTGACTGCCTATCTGCGCACCGGCCGGGTGATCCGACGCTCACACGGTGTGCGCCTGCCCGACGGTCGCGGCGCCCGACCAGGGATCGTGAACATCAGCGAGCGTCCAGCTGAGGCCGACGACCGGGCCGTGCCCGGCCACTGGGAGGGCGACCTCGTCTTCGGCCGCGGCATGAGTCCGGTGGCCACCCTGGTCGAGCGATCCACCCGCTACCTGCTGCTCGTCGGCCTACCGGCTGGCAACCACAAGGCCGACACCGTCGCTGACGCCCTGGCCGCAGCAGTGCAGCACCTACCCACGCACCTGGCCCGGTCACTGACCTGGGACCAAGGCAACGAGATGGCCCAGCACAAACGGTTCACCGACCAGACCGGCATCCAGGTCTACTTCTGCGACCCCAAGTCGCCGTGGCAGCGCGGCAGCAACGAGAACACCAACGGCCTACTGCGCCAGTACATGCCACGCCGACTCGACTTCCGCACCCTGACGCAAGCCGACCTCGACGCCATCGCACTCGAGCTCAACGACCGCCCTCGACAGACCCTCGGCTTCAAGACACCATCACAAGCACTAACCGAGGTGTTGCGTTGACCGCCTGAGCCCGCAGGCATGTTCGGGCGTTTCAGGCTCGCGCGTGCTCGTTGGTCTGGCAGGTCTCGAGGGGCCGTCAGTACGGGTGTCGGAGTCGGTGTGTGTCGGTCGTTGGTCAGGTGCGCATGGGGTCGGTGCTGGGGTCGTGGGCGCGGGCGTGGTGGTAGGGGCACAGCAGCTGGGTGGTGCGCAGATCGGTGCCGCCGCCCTGTGACCAGGGGATGGCGTGGTGGGTGTGGCACAGGTAGCCGGGGACGTCACAGCCCTGGTGTTGGCAGTGGTGCTGCTCGACGATCGCGGCCAGGCGTTGGGCGGGGGTGTGGAACCGGGTCTTGCGGCCGAGGGCGAGGACCTCACCGTTGGCGTTCATCCAGGCCGGGATGACGCCGGTCCCGCAGGCCAGGCGGAGGAACTCGGTGTGGCTGATCCTCGTGCCGGTCTCCAGGGACGCGGCCTTGACCTTGCCGGCCAGGATCTCCCAGTCACCCATGACCACCACGGTCGCGGACAGCCCACCGACCT
>CALRVO020000120.1:0-9265 GCA_943371595.1 Sphingomonas paucimobilis | reverse complement strand
TCCGCGCAGAGCTCGTCGCTCCTGCTCGTCGTCGGTCTGCCGGGCGCGGTGCAGCAGCTCGCGGGTGCTGTCGGCGCGCTCGGCCCGATCGGTGGCGGAGGGACGCGTGAGGGTGCTCAAGGACATGACGGTGATGAGGGCTCCGATGCGGGAGGGGAAAGGGGACCGGCACGACGACGGCGTCACGCGGCAGGCCGGCAGCGCCGGTGGACGGCGGCCGGGGAAAGGTGAGAACGGGGTCCGATAGGGTCATCCCGTGCTCTCCACGCTAGGGGCCCGGCGTCGCGAGGACCCCCATCCGCGCGGGTGATCGTCAGGGAGCAGACCGGTCCAGCGCCGTGAGGAAGGCCGCAAAGCCCCCCGAGGCGCGTCCCTGCAGGCGTGAGGACGTGAGCACCGGCCGGGTCGCCGCGCCGTAGCGGGCACCCGTGGCGAGCAGCCGCTGGTAGAGGTCGAGGTCCTCGCGGTCGGCGAGGTGCGCCCAGCCGCCGGCGGCGTCATACGACGACAGCCGGAAGCCCAGGTGGGCCCCGTGCACGCCCACGCGGCCGTCGTCGTGCAGCGCGTGCCACGCGGCGACGACCGCGGCGGCCGCGGTGTCGTCGGGCTCGACCCGGCCCAGCACCACGTCGGCCCCGGCCTCGGCGACCTCGAGCTGGTCGGTCAGCCAGTCGACCGGCACCCGCGAGTCGCCGTCGGTGCAGGCGATCCAGGTCGCGGCCGGGGCGGCGGCGTCCGCCGCGGCGAGGAGAGCGGCCCGGGCCGTGCCGGTGGAACGAGCGACCCCGACGTTGCCGGCCGTGGTCACGACGACGTCGACGCCATGGGTGCGGCACACGGCGGCACTGTCGTCGGTGCAGGCGTCGAGGACGACGGTGAGCCTCGCGGTCACCCCGGCGCGCGTGGCGCGGACGTGGTCGAGCGCCGCGGCCAGGCAGTCGAGGGTCCCCGGCAACAGCTCGGCCTCGTCGTGCGCCGGGACCACGACGTGGACCACGGCGACGGCGTCGGTCGGGTCGTGGGCCATGGCGCGAACCTAGTGGTCCTGACCGTTCGGTCCGCCTCGGTCACCCGGGCGGAGGGACGTCGACGGGCCTCCCACGCCGTACGGTCGAGGAACGCCTCGACGACGGCGTCGCGTCCGTCACTCCCCCTCCACCCCTCCCCTCACCCCACAGGAAGCCCGGCCGGTGCACCCCATCCCCGAGACCCACGAGGTCGACGACCACTACGGGCCGTTCCTCTACGGCGACCACGACCTGCTCGAGCACCTGGTCACCCTCGGCGACCGCGTGCGCACGGTGGTGCCCGCCTGCATCGGGCTCAGCCTCTCCTCCCGTGAGCACGAGGCGACCTTCACCGTCGTGGCGAGTGCCGCCGAGATCGCCCTGCTCGACGCCGTCCAGTACCTCGACGGCGGCCCGTGCGTCGACGCGATCGCAACCGGCCGCGTCGTCACCACCGACGACATGGACACTCTCGACCGCGAGTGGAGCCTCTTCAACGCCGCGACAGCGACCCACGCCATCGTCACCACCCTGTCGCTGCCGGTGCGCTCGCAGGGCCGCGTCGTCGCGGGGTTCAACCTCTACTCCGGGCAGGCGCACGCCTTCGACGGCCACCACGAGGCCCTGGCCGAGATCCTGGGG
This sequence comes from Sphingomonas paucimobilis, assembly GCA_943371595.1. Taxonomy (GTDB): domain Bacteria; phylum Actinomycetota; class Actinomycetes; order Propionibacteriales; family Nocardioidaceae; genus Nocardioides. The sequence continues at coordinate 7,616 of CALRVO020000120.1, read as the reverse complement.
GCCTGGGTCGACGGTGCGGTCAGCGACGGCGACCTCGACTTCGCGTCCCGCGAACGGGCCCGCCGTGCCCCGCTCGTGCTGCGGGAGGCGACCCACCTGAGCGTCGCCACCGCCCTGCTGGGCCGCGCGCTCGACCTCGAGCCGGCTGAGGCGGAGGAGCGCCTGCGACAGGCCGCGCTGCGGGCCGCCGTCACGTTGCCGGCGCTGGTCGACTCGGTGATCGCGATGCTGAGCCCCGAGCGGACCCGCTGAGCCCCTCCCGCACGTGGACACGGCCCCCGCGAGTCTCCTCGGGGGGCCGTGCTGAAGGTCCACCCCTCCCGATCGAATGAGCCTTCATCTGATCCGTGGTGAGCCACCCACATCCTGCCTCCGGACGCTGCGCCCTGTCTCGCGTTCTGGCGTACCAGGAGCGGGACGCCTTGTCGTGACCCGGCAGCGGATCGCCCGTCGCGGCCCGTCGGCACCACCTACCTGGGTGACGGAAGCCGCGTTCCGGGCGGGACGCCGTACGTTGCGAGGAGAGGCTGGGACGACGACCGACGACGAAGGAGACGCGTGGACGCTCGAGACGGCAGGACGGTGCTGGTCACCGGCGCGACCGGCTACGTGGGCTCGCGCCTGGTGCCGGCCCTCGTCGAGGCGGGCCACCGGGTGGTCGCCGCGAGCCGGGACACCGCGAGCACCGCCGACTACCCGTGGGACGACGACGTCGAGACGCGCGAGTTCGACATCACCGACGACGACCTGGTCGCCCGGGCGGTGCAGGGCGTCGACACGGTCGTCTACCTCGTGCACTCGATGGAGTCAGAGGACTTCGTGCGCAAGGACCGTGAGGCGGCCGAGCGGGTCGCTGCCGCGTGCGCCGACGCCGGGGTCGGTCAGGTCGTCTACCTCTCCGGCCTGGTGCCCGACGGTGACCTCTCCGACCACCTGCGCTCGCGGTTGGAGGTCGAGGAGGTGTTCCTCGACGGCCCCGTGCCCGCGGTCGTGCTGCGGGCCTCGATGGTCATCGGCGCCGGATCGACGTCCTACGAGCTGCTGCGCCGCCTCAGCGAGCGGATCCCCCTGCTGACGCCGGTGCCACGGTGGATGCGCAGCAGCATCCAGCCCGTGGCCGTCGAGGACGTCGTGCACGTGATCGTGCGCGCACTCGGCTCGCCCGGGACCAACCGCCACTACGACGTCGGCGGCAGCGAGGTGCTGACCTACCCCGAGCTGCTCGCGACGTTCGCCGAGGTCGCGGGCCTGCGCCGCCGCCGGTTCCTGGTGCCCGGCGTCCCGCAGCGGCTGGTCGGCTGGGCCTGCGCCCGCATCAGTGGCCTGCCCGTCACCGAGGTCTCCTCGCTGACCGCGAGCCTGCGTCACGACATGGTCTGCGGCGAGGACGACGTCCGTCGCGAGCTGCTCGAGGACGACTACCGCTTCACCAGCGTCGCCGAGGCGCTGCAGCGCTCGCTCGACGGCGATGGTGCCCCTGGCACCTCCGAGCGCGGTGACGTGCAGTCCGCCGCCGCGACCGACCCCGACTGATGTCGCCCGCCGTGCCGGTCCTGCTGTCGCCGTCCCGCGACGGTGGCGAGCCGTGGCTGACCGAGGTCGCCGCCCGGGCGCACAGGCTCGCCGGGAGTGACGTCGCCGACGCCCTCGCCTGGGCCGCCGACCTCGACGACCGGGTGCCGGTCCCGGGCGGCGGCGCGACCCGGGAGCGCTGGGAGCTCCTCGCGACCGTCGCGGCGCAGGACCTCACCGTGGCCCGGGCGATCGAGCCCCACCTCGACGCCGTGGCGATCCTGCACGAGGCCGGCGGGTCCGTGCCCGCCGGCAGCACGTGGGGGGTCTACGCGGCGGAGGGGCCACCGCCGCGGCTCGAGGCCGTGCCCGAGGGCTCGTCCTGGTCGTTGACCGGGCGGAAACCCTGGTGCTCGTTGGCCTCCGTCGTCACGCACGCGCTCGTGACCGCGTGGGTGGAGCCGACCCGTCGCGGCCTCTTCTCGGTCGATCTGCGCCAGCCCGGCGTGTCCGGGGACGACGGCGTCTGGGCGGCCCGCGGGCTGACCGCGATCACCTCGACGGCGCTCGTGATGGACGTCGTGCCGGCCCACGCGGTCGGCGGCCCGGGGTGGTACCTCGCGCGACCCGGCTTCGCCTGGGGCGGCATCGGCGTCGCCGCGGTCTGGTACGGCGGCGCCGTGGGTGTCGCCCGCCGGCTAGCCCGCGCCGTGCGCGACCGCGAGCCGGACCAGGTGGGCCTGATGCACCTCGGCGTCGTCGACGCCGCTCTCACCGCGGCCCGCGCCGTGCTCGCCGAGGCGGCCGGCGTGGTGGACGGGGTCGACGGCAGGTCGGTGTCGGGTGACGACGCGGCGCTGCTGGCTGCGCGGGTGCGTCACGTCGTGAGCTCGGCCGCCGAGACGGTGCTGACCGAGGTCGGTCACGCGCTGGGACCCGCACCGTTGAGCCAGGAACCCGATCATGCGGCCCGCGTCGCCGATCTCACGCTCTACCTGCGCCAGCACCACGCGGCCCGCGACTCGGCGGCCTCCGGCCGCCTGCTCGTCGGCGAGGACGCCCCGCCGTGGTGACCTTCCGGCACGACCACGCCTCCGGCACCCCCGCCTCCGCCTGGGCGGCCGAGACCGCGCTCCACGACCTGCCTGCGGTGCGCCTCGAGGGGCTGTCGCGCGTGGTGGTCCTGGCCGCGCACCCCGACGACGAGACGCTGGGCGCAGGCGGGCTGGTGGGTCGCGCGCACCGGCTCGGGCTCGAGGTCGTCGTGGTCGTCGCGACCCGGGGCGAGGCCTGTCACCCGCGCTCCCCCACCCACTCGCGGGAGCGGTTGGCCGCGCTGCGCACGGACGAGCTGGAGGCCGCTGTCGAGCTGTTGTCGCCCGGCACCCGGCCGGTGGTGCTGGGCATGCCGGACGGCGCCGTGGCGGCCCACGAGGACGACCTCGTCGCCCGGGTCGTCGACCTCGTCGGTGACGGCCGCGAGACCCTGCTCGTCGCGCCCTGGCGCGGCGACGGCCACCCCGACCACGAGGCCGTCGGACGTGCCGCGGCCACCACGGCCGCGCGCACCGGCGCCCGGCTGCTGGAGTACCCCGTCTGGTTCTGGCACTGGGGCGTCCCCACCGCCGCCCCGTGGACGAGCGGTCGACGTCTCGACCTCGACGAGGCCGAGCGCACGACCAAGCGGGCCGCGATCGCCACGCACCGCACCCAGGTACGGCCGCTGTCACCCGCGCCCGGCGACGAGGTGCTGCTCACGGCCGACTTCCTGGCGCACTTCGCGGCGTCGTACGAGGTGTTCTGGGAGGGGGCGACCTCCGACGACGCGCTCGACGCGCTGCACGAGGCCCACGACGACCCGTGGGGCGTCGACCGTCGCTGGTACGAACGCCGCAAGCGCGCTCTGCTGCTGGCGATGCTGCCGCGCGAGCGGTTCCGCCGCGGGGTCGAGGTCGGCTGCTCCACCGGCGCCCTCGCGCTCGACCTCGCCCCTCGCTGCGACTCGCTCGTCGCCCTCGACGCCAGCCCCTCCGCCGTGGCCGCAGCGGGGTCTCGGCTCGCGGGGCTCGAGCACGTCGACGTACGCCTCGCCTCGGTGCCCGACGACTGGCCCGACGGCGCCGCCGACCTCGTCGTCGTGAGCGAGGTCGGCTACTTCCTCAGCCCAGCGGCGCTGGAGTCGCTGGCCACCCGCATCCGCGGGAGCCTCGACCCCGACGGCGTCGTCGTCCTCTGCCACTGGCGCCACCCCGTCGTCGGCTGGCCCCTCGACGGCCCGACGGTCCACACGTTGCTGCGCGGCGCCGACCTACCCCCGGTCGTGGCGGAGTACGCCGACCGCGACGTCGAGCTCCTCGTCCTCGCCCACCCCGACCAGCTCCCCGACCCCCACGCCTGAGTCGTACGACGAGTCGCCTAGCCCTCGCCGCGGCGGATCGCGGCGGCCTCGTCGGCCTGCTTGCCTTCCTTCCTGGCCTTCTTGTCCAGCTGCTTGGTGTCGCGGGGCGGCAGCAGGATGTCCTCCTCGGCCGGCTCGCCGCGCTGCAACTGGCGTCCACGCTCGAGCTCGGCGTCGAGCTCGCCACCGAGGAGCAGGGCGATGTTGGTGATCCAGAGCCAGAGCAGGAAGACGATCACGCCGGCCAGGGCGCCGTAGGTCTTGTCGTAGGAGGAGAAGTTGGCGACGTAGAAGCCGAACGCCACGCTGGCCAGCACCCAGACCAGGATGGCCACGACGGCGCCCACGCTGATCCAGCGGAACGACGTCGGCTTCACGTTGGGGGTGAAGAAGTAGAGCAGCGCGACGATGAGCATCACGATGACGAGCAGCACCGGCCACTTGGCGATGTTCCAGACGGTGACGGCGGTGTCGCCGACCCCGATCGAGTCGCCGACGGCCTGCGCGGCCGGGCCGGTGAGCACCAGCGCCGCGAGGACGGCCGCGACCAGCACGACCAGCACGGCGGTGAGCAGCAGCATCGCCGGCCTCAGCTTCCAGACCGGGCGTCCCTCACCCTTCTCGTAGATCCGGTTCATCGCGCGACCGAAGGCGCCGACGTACCCGCTGGCCGACCAGAGCGCACCCGCGAGGCCGAGCACGAAGGCGAGCCCGGCACTCTGCGAGGAGCTGAGCTCACGCAGCGTCGGACCGATGGAGTCCACGACGCTTCCGGCGCCGATCTGCTCGAGGATCTTGAGGACCTCGTCGACGGCGGAGGTGCCCTGACCGACCAGCCCGAGGATGGAGGTCAGCGCGATGGCGGCCGGGAAGAGCGCCAGCACCGCGTAGTAGGTCAGTGCGGCGGCGAGGTCCGTGCACTGGTCGTCGGAGAACTCCGAGAGCGTCTTGCGCAGCACGAACTTCTTCGAACGGCCGGTGAGCTCGGTCGGGGAGTCGGGCTCGCGGTCGTCCTGCTCGGCCTCGGACGGCATGTCGGTGCGCGTGCTCACGGGAGCGTCACCGTCTGGTTGTCGGCCGGGAACCTGTCGGGGTCGCCGGTGACGGCGGCGGTGGCCGCACCGATCAGTCGCTTGACCCGCGAGCTGCTCGCCTCCCACCACTCGGCGGTGTCGGCGTGGACCTTGATCAGCGTGATGCCGGGGGTGTCGAGGCCGTCGGAGAACCACACCTTCAGCGGAGGCGCCCACAGCTCCTCCATCTTGGCCCGGTCGTGCACGAGGGTCGCCGTGCCGGAGACCGAGGTCCAGGCCTGGTGCTTGTCGTCGGAGAACGCGACGTTGACCTGGGGGTGAGCAGTGATCTCGGCGGCTTTCGCAGAGTCGTCCATGGCGAAGAACCACAGGTCCCCGTCGAACTCGACGTCCTGAAGTGCCATCGGCCGGCTGACGTGCTGACCGTCGGCGGTCATGGTGGTGAGCATGCAGATGCGGGCCTGGTCGACGAGCTCGGCGACCTTGGCGGAACCTTCGGCAGTCATGGGGATCTCCTTGCGTAGAGCCTGGTGGCCAGGCACGAAAAACGACTGAGACCCCTCCGACCGCTGGGCGGGGGAGGAGCCTCAGACGAACCCCGGCGGCCGTGAGGCCGCGCCGGGATCAGACGTCGTGCACCGGGTCCGAGACTGCGTGAGCTGCGGTGGTGCGACGACACCGTCGACGTTACCGGGCGACGTGCCGACGCACCCCCACCCGCAGGAATGACTGCGGGGTCAGGACCCGCGCTTGCGCGAGACCACGTCGAAGAGCGGCCCGATGACGTGGTCGTAGGTGCGCGGCGCCAGACGGAAGGCCGCCATCACGCCGTAGTTGAGGTAGGCCGTCTGCACCTCGCCGGAGCGGTGCACGCGCGCGCCCACGCGGTCGAGCACGACGCGCGCGACCCGCTCGGGGCTGATGGTCGGTGGCGGCGGCGCGTTGACCCCACCGGCGTCGTCGAGGGCGTTGTCGTAGATCGGGGTGTCGACGCTGCCGGGTGCGACGTGGCTGATCCGCACCCCGGGCTTGTCGACGTTCTCGATCACCAGCTGCCGGGCGAGGGCCCGCACTCCCCACTTGCTCACGACGTACGGCGTCATCTCGGGCACCGCGATGTGGCCGAGCAGCGAGCCGACCAGGACGAGGTCGCCGCGGCCCTGCTCGCGCAGCACCGGCACGACGTGGCGCGCGACGGAGGCGGCTCCGAGCAGGTTGATGCCGACGACCTTGGCGAAGTCGTCGGCCGTCGTCTCCTCGGTGCGGCCATAGCTGACGATGCCGGCACAGTGCAGGACGGCGTCGATCCGTCCGTGCCGGTCGAGGACCTCGGCGACCATGGCTTCGACGGCTGCGTCGTCCGAGACGTCGGTGGCCACCACCTCGGCCGACGCGGCGCCGGCCTCACGACACGCGTCGGCGACCTCCTCGAGCACCTCGGCGCGACGAGCGACGAGCACGAGGTGGTGTCGCTCACCGGCTGCGCGCAGCGCGGTCGCCTCACCGATGCCGCTTGAGGCACCGGTCACCACCACGACCATCCCCTCACGACGGCCCTGACCGAGCAGCCGGGTCAGCACGAGGGCCCCCTGCGGGGGGAGTCGGCGAGTGCGGCAACCGCACTAGCGTCTGGGACATGAGCATCAGCAAGGGCGACAAGGTCCATTGGAACACCTCTCAGGGGAAGACGGTCGGCAAGGCGGTCGAGAAGAAGACGAAGGAGTTCCAGCACGACGGCCAGAAGTTCAAGGCGAGCGACGACGAGCCCTACTGGATCGTCGAGTCCGACAAGACGGGAGCGACGGCGGCCCACAAGGAGTCCTCGCTCGAGAAGGGCTGAGACGGCGTGCGCTCCGTCGTGGTCGTGGGGGCTAGCAGCGGCATCGGCCTCTCGGTCGCTCAGCAGCTGAGCGCCCGTGGCGACCAGCTGGTGCTGGTCGCGCGTGACGAGCAGCGGCTGCACGCCGTGGCCGAGAGCCTGCCGGGACCAGCCGTGGTGGCCGCGGCCGACGTGACTGACGCCGACGCGGTCGAGCGGGCGGTGGCGGCCGGCGTGACGGCGTACGGACAGGTCGACGGCGCCGTGACGACCGCCCAGGCCATGGCCTACGGCTCCGTCGAGGAGCTGCCCGCCGACGTGCTCCACCACCTGGTCGACGTCGCCGTCAGCGGCACGGCCAACGTGGCGCGCTCGGTGCTGCCGCGCTTCCGTGAGGCCGGCGGTGGCCATCTGGTCGTCGTCAGCTCGCTGCTCGCCGAGATCGCCGTCCCGTCGATGGGCGGCTACTGCGCCGCCAAGTGGGGCCAGCTCGGCCTGGTACGCGTGCTCCAGACGGAGGTACGCCGTGAGCGCGGCCTGCACGTCAGCCTCGTGCTGCCGGGCGCGGTCGACACCCCGATCTACCGCCAGGCCGGCACGTACGCCGGACGCCTGGGCTCCGCTCCCCCGCCGGTCGTCACTCCCGAGCGCGTCGCCGCGGCCTGCGTACGCCGCCTCGACCGTCCGCGACGGATGGACCACGTGGGCCCCGCCAACCTGATGGCCGTCGCAGGGTTCCGCGGCCTGCCCGCCGTCTACGACCGCATCGTCGGCCCCATGGTCGACCGCGTCGTGCTCCGCGGCCCGAAGGCCGCCGACGACGCCGGCAACGTCTTTCGCCCCGACCCCGCCG
>CALRVO020000119.1:0-9313 GCA_943371595.1 Sphingomonas paucimobilis | reverse complement strand
ACGTCAACCCGCGCGCAGGACCCGCAGCTCGCCGTCGAGCTCGCCGCGCTGCTGGCGGTCCTGCAGGGAGGCCAGACGCGTGAAGCGACGCTCGAAGGCCGCGGTGGTCAGCCCGTGCACGCGGTAGGCCTCGACGAGCTCGCGGGCGCCGTCGGCGATCGACCAGCGGGCCGACCACCCGGGCAGCGCCCGGGTCACCTTGGCGAAGTCGACACGGTAGGAGCGGGGGTCGCCGCCGGCCTCGCCGGTGATCTCGACGGCGGCCGACGGCACGGCCTCGGCGACGGCCTCGGCGACCTGCGAGACCCGCACGTTGTTGGCGTCCGAGCCGATATTGAAGGCCTGCGCGTGCACCGTCTCGCGCGGGGCCTCGAGGGCGGCGAGGAAGGCCGAGGCGATGTCGGCGGCGTGCACCAGCGGCCGCCACGGGGTGCCGTCGGACATCACGAGGATGCGGTCGCTGAGCACCGCGTGGGCGCACAGGTTGTTGAGCACGATGTCGCCGCGCAGCCGCGGGGAGAACCCGAACGCGGTCGCGTTGCGCAGCGAGACCGGGGTGAAACCGTCGTCGGCGAGGGCGACCAGGTCGTCCTCGACCCGGACCTTCGACTCGGCGTAGGGGGTCACGGGCCGCATGGGCGCGTCCTCGTCGAGGACGTCGTCGGTGCCCGAGGCGCCGTAGACCGAGCAGGTCGAGGCGTAGAGGAAGCGGGCGACCCCCGCCTCCTTGGCCAGCCGCGCCAGCCGCGACGACGCGTGGTGGTTGATGTCGTAGGTCAGCTGCGGCGCCAGCGACCCGAGCGGGTCGTTGGACAGCGCGGCCAGGTGCACGACGGCGTCGTAGCCCACGAGCTGGTCCTCGGTGACGTCGCGCAGGTCGACCTGGACCGACGGCGGGTCGACCGGGGCCGGCCCGAGCACGCAGTCGGTGAACAGGCCCGAGTCGAGGCCGGTGACCTCGTGGCCCGCGGCCGTCAGGACCGGCACCATCACCGTCCCGAGGTAGCCGAGATGACCAGTCACTAGCACGCGCACGACGTCTCCTCACGAGGGTCCGGGACCGCGTGAGCGTAGCGCGCGCCGGTGACGTCGTCGTACGGGCGCGCCTCACGACCCCACGTCGAGGACGCCGGAGGGGCGCGGGCGCCCCGAGGGCCACCCGGACGCTCGGGACGTCCGGGTGGCCTGGGGCTCACGCGCGGGCAGCGGCCACCGGCCGGTCGCTAACCGCGAACCGGTCGGGGTGCGGTGACGCGCACGCGCGCGAGGGCTCGACGGTGCGCCGCGCGATGCTCGGAGAGCTCGTGGCGCACCGCGAACAGGGACGAGGATCCCAGCACGACGACGAAGGCGAGCGCGGACAGCAGGGTGATGAGGTGCTGGCTCACGGGGGACTCCCTTGGGTGGCGTGACGGGGCGGTGCTTCCTCGTAGAAGAATCGTCCGATCCCGGCCTCGGCGGTTGCAGGGCACAAAGTCCCGAGTCCCTCGGGACGGCCGGGTGGTCGCCGTGACCGGGCGGGCGCCTCAGAAGTCCTCGTCGAACCCGACCGAGCCCGAGACGCCCACCTGGTAGGCCGACACCTTGCGCTCGAAGAAGTTCGACAGCTCCTGGACGTCCTGCAGCTCCATGAACGCCAACGGGTTGGCGGAGCCGTAGATCACCGGGAGGCCGAGGCGCTCCATGCGGCGGTCGGCGACGTACTCGAGGTAGGAGCGCATGTCGGTCGTCGACAGCCCCGCGACCCCGCCGCCGAGCAGGTCCTCGGCGAACTGGGCCTCGGCGTCGACGCCGTCGATCAGCATCTGCCGCACCTGCGCGGCCATCTCGTCGTCGAACAGGTCGGGCTCCTCGGCACGCACGGTGTCGACCACGTCGAACGCGAAGGCCATGTGCATCGACTCGTCGCGGAAGACCCAGTTGGTGCCCGAGGCCAGCCCGTTGAGGAGCCCGCGCGAGCGCAGGAAGTAGACGTAGGCGAACGCGCCGTAGAAGAACAACCCCTCGATGACCGCGGCGAAGCAGATCAGGTTGAGCAGGAACGCGCGGCGGTGGTCCTGGGTCTCGAGCGCGTCGAGGTCGAAGACCGAGTCGATCCAGCGGAAGCAGAAGTCGGCCTTGGCCTTGATGGAGGGGATGTTGTCGACCGCGGCGAACGCCTCGTGCCGCTCGTCCTCGTCGGTGACGTAGGTGTCGAGCAGGGTCAGGTAGAACTGCACGTGCACGGCCTCCTCGAAGAGCTGGCGCGACAGGTAGAGCCGGCCCTCGGGGGAGTTGACGTGCTGGTAGAGGTTGAGCACCAGGTTGTTGGCCACGATCGTGTCGCCGGTGGCGAAGAACGCGACCAACCGTGACACCAGGTGGCGCTCGGCCTCGCTGAGCCGCTGCAGGTCCTTGAGGTCGGAGTGGAGGTCGACCTCCTCGACGGTCCAGGTGTTCTTGATGGCGTCGCGGTAGCGGTCGTAGAAGTGGGGGTAGCGCATCGGGCGCAGGGTGAGGTTCATCCCCGGGTCGAGCAGCATCCGGGTGTCGGCGTCGGTGTCGGCGTCGGTGGTGGTGTCGGTGGTGGTCACTGGCAGGCCTCGCAGCTCTCGGGGTTCTCGAGCGAGCAGGCGACGGCGTCGCTCTCCTCGCCGGGGGTGGTCGTGGTGTCGGTCGTGACGGTGGCCGGGGCGGTGGCCGCGGTGCTGGTCGAGGCACCGGTGGTCGTCGCCTGCTGGATCCGGGTGGCCGGTCGTGAGCGCAGGTAGTAGGTCGTCTTGAGCCCGGCCTTCCAGGCGTGGAGGTACATCGACGAGAGCTTGCCGATCGAGGGCCCGGCGATGAACAGGTTGAGGGACTGGCTCTGGTCGATGAACGCCGAGCGCTCGGCGGCCAGGTCGATCAGCGCGCGCTGGGGCAGCTCCCACGCGGTGCGGTAGAGCTCTCGGACGTCGGCCGGGATCGCCTCGATGCCCTGCACCGAGCCCTCGGCCCGCTTGACCTGCTCGCGCACCTCGGGGGTCCACAGGCCGCGGGACTTGAGCTCGCGGACCAGCGCGGTGTTGACCTGGAGGAACTCGCCCGAGAGCGTCTCGCGCTTGAACAGGTTGGAGACCTGCGGCTCGATGCACTCGTAGCAGCCGGCGATCGAGGCGATGGTCGCCGTGGGCGCGATCGCGATGAGCAGGGCGTTGCGCAGCCCGTGCTCGGCGACGGCCTCGCGCAGCCGGGCCCACCGCTCGGGCTGGCGGCAGGCGACGTCCCAGTGGTCGGGCTGGAGCACCCCGGCGGCGGCCCGCGTCTCGGCGTACGCCGGGTGGGGGCCGTGCGTGCGGGCCAGGTCGCAGGAGACCTCGAGCGCGGTCAGGTAGATCTCCTCCGAGATGCGCGTGGACAGCTCGCGGGCCTCGGGGGAGTCGAACGGCAGGCCCAGGGCGAAGAACGCGTCCTGCAGGCCCATCAACCCCAGTCCGACGGGGCGCCAGCGGGGGTTGGACCGCGCCGCCTCGGCGCTGGGGTAGAAGTTGACGTCGATCACCCGGTCGAGCAGCGGCACCGCGGTGCGCACCGTCTGGCGCAGCTTGTCCCAGTCGACGCCCTCGTCGTCCAGGTGCTGGGCGAGGTTGATCGACCCCAGGTTGCACACGGCGGTCTCGGTGTCGGAGGAGACCTCGATGATCTCGGTGCACAGGTTGGACAGGTGCACCACGGGACCGCCGGGGGCGTCGCTGGTCTGGTTGCAGGTGCGGTTGGCGGCGTCCTTGAAGGTCATCCAGCCGTTGCCGGTCTGGGCGAGGGTGCGCATCATCTTGGCGTAGAGGTCACGGGCCCTGACCTGACGCACGACACGCCCCTCCTCCTCGACCCGGCGGTAGGCCGCGTCGAACGCCTCGCCCCACAGGTCGACGAGCTCGGGCGCCTCGTCGGGGTCGACCAGCGACCACGTCGCGTCGGCCTCGACCCGGCGCATGAACTCGTCGGGGACCCAGTGGGCGAGGTTGAGGTTGTGGGTGCGGCGCGCGTCCTCGCCGGTGTTGTCGCGCAGCTCGAGGAACTCCTCGACGTCGGGGTGCCACGGCTCGAGGTAGACGCACGCGGCGCCCTTGCGACGTCCGCCCTGGTTGACCGCGGCGACCGACGCGTCGAGCGTGCGCAGGAACGGCACGATGCCGTTGGACTGGCCGTTGGTGCCGCGGATCAGCGCGCCGCGCGAGCGGACCCGCGAGAAGGCGATGCCGATGCCGCCGGCGAACTTCGACAGGGCGGCGACCTGGGCGTAGCGGGCGTAGATCGAGTCGAGGTCGTCGCGGGGGCTGTCGACGAGGTAGCACGACGACATCTGCGTGTGGCGGGTGCCGGAGTTGAACAGCGTGGGGGAGGAGGGCAGGTAGGCCAGCGACGACATCAGCCCGTAGAACTTGATGGCCTCCGACGGCGTGCGCGCGAGCCCGCAGGCCACCCGCAGCAGGAAGTACTGCGGGGTCTCGACGACGAACCGGGTGGTGGGATGACGCAGCAGGTAGCGGTCGTAGACCGTGCGCAGGCCGAAGTACTCGAAGCGCCGGTCGGCGCCGTCGGCCAGCTGGGCGTCGACGGCGAAGTCGAGCTTGCGGGCGTTGTCCTTGACGAACGACGCGGTCTCGTCGCCGATGAGGCCCTCGGCGTGGCCCAGGGCGACGGACTGGCTGAACGAGGCGACGCCCTGGTGGCGGACCTCCTTGTCGATGTAGCCCGCCAGCAGCCGCGCAGCCAGGCGGGAGTACTGCGGCTCCTCGCTGATCATCTCCGCGGACGTCTGGATTGACAGCCGGTCGAGCTCGGCGGTGGTCGCGCCGTCGTAGAGCCCGCTGATGGTGCGGGTGGCGACCCGCATCGGGTCGACGTCGACCAGGTCGCCGGCGACGCGGTCGACCGCGCGCACGATCTTGTTGACGTCGACCGGCTCGGTGTCGCCGTTGCGCTTGCGCACACCCATGGTGGTGCGTGCACTGAGTTCTGTGACCGTCATGTCTCTCTCCTCGCGAGATCGGTCCGGGAACGGTCCGGGTCTCGGGGAGGTGACGGTGACAGCAGGGTTCGGCCCACCACGGACGTGGCTGGCGCGCGGACCTGCGGAGCCGTCGGCCCTCCCTCGGGGCGTCGGACCACCGCGCCCGACGGGCGCGGTGCGCTGGCAGGTCTTCGGACTCGCGGGCACGTCGTACCGATGGCTCGGCTCGACCCCTACTGGCCGTCGCTTCCCAGGTGCTGGCTCGCACCCAGTGCTGATGACGGCGTTCGTTCCCACTCACCGCTGCGGGGCAGTCCCGGTCTCGCACCGGGTTCCCTCTTGCCTCAGCCCCTCTGGATGACGGGCCGAACCAGCTACGTCGACCACCATATATGGAGAACTACATCGTTGTAACCCCCAGATCTTGGGCGCGACCGTGCGAGACTGGCGACCTCGGGACGCCGCCCGGCCCCACGCCGTGCGCACCGACCAAGGGGTCGCCGATGTCGAGACCAACGCGTCGATGACCGCTGAGACCCTGCCCCCGGTCGCCCTCGTCGACCTCTACCGACACCTCCACCAGCACCCGGAGCTGTCGCAGCACGAGCACGCGACCGCGGCGCTCGTGGCCGCCGAGCTCGAGCGGTGCGGGTACGCCACGACGACCGGGGTCGGTGGCGCCGGTGTCGTGGGGGTGCTGTCGGCAGGCGTCGGGCCCACGGTGCTGCTGCGCGCGGACATGGACGCGCTGCCCGTGCAGGAGCGGACGGGGCTCGACTACGCCAGCACCGCCCGCGGCACCGACGCGCAGGGACGCGACGTGCCGGTGATGCACGCGTGCGGCCACGACCTGCACGTCGCCTGCCTGGTGGGAGCCGCGCGGGTCCTGGCCGCGGAGGTCACGAACTGGTCCGGCACGGTCGTCCTGGTCTTCCAGCCGGCCGAGGAGCTGGGCACCGGCGCCCGGGCGATGATCGACGACGGGCTCTTCGACAGCTTCCCGCGCCCGGACGTCGTGCTCGGCCAGCACGTCGCCCCGCTGCCCGCCGGCACGATCGGGCTGCGGGCGGGACCGGCGTTCGCGGCGGCCGACGCGCTGCGGATCACCGTCCACGGCCGGGGTGGGCACGGCTCGCGTCCCGAGACCACCATCGACCCGGTGGTCATCGGGGCCGCGATCGTGCTGCGCCTGCAGACGGTCGTCTCGCGCGAGATCGGCGGCACCGACGTCGCGGTGGTCACCGTCGGGACCTTCCACGCCGGGACGAAGGAGAACGTCGTCCCCGACACGGCCGAGCTCACGCTGAGCGTCCGCACCTTCGACCCCGGGGTGCGTGACCGGGTGCTGGCCGCGATCCGTCGCATCGCGCTCGGCGAGGCGGCCGCCGGCGGCGCGGACCGAGAGCCCGACGTGGTGCTGGTCGAGAGCTTCCCGTCGGTCATCAACACCGAGCCCGCCACCGACCGGGTCCACGGGGCCTTCGCGGCGGCCTTCGGGGCCGCCTCGATCCTCGACCCCGGCCTGGTGACCGGCAGCGAGGACGTCGGGGTGCTGGCGAGCGAGGCGGGAGCGCAGGGCGTCTACTGGCTCCTCGGGGGTGCGGCCGCGTCGCGCTTCGCCGGGGCGAGCACGCCGGAGCAGCTCGTCGACGTCGTCCGCGGGCTGCCGTCCAACCACTCGGCCGAGTTCGCGCCGACCCCGGTGCCCACCATCGACTGCGGCGTCACCGCGCTGGTCACGGCCGCGCGCGTGTGGCTCTGCGCAGGGGACTGAGGCTCAGGGCGTGACGATCGCGAAGTCGGGGTCCGGCGCGTCGAGCGCGGCCACCAGTCGGGCCACCACCGCCAGGTCGCCCTCCACCTGCACCCCGAAGCCCGCCAGCGTCTCGGCCGTCAGGGGCCCGGCCACCAGCAGGGGCAGCGCGGTCCGCGGCATCCGCAGCGTGAGGTCGGGCGGCACCGCCTGCGGCGCGGTGCTGTGGGTCAGCACACCGTTGGCCAGCCGCAGCCGGTAGGTCTCGTCGCCGAGGTCGAGGTCGATCGCGAGGCGCTCGTGCCAGCAGCGGGGGCCGTTGACCCTCACCGCCATCGAGTCGAAGAGCTGCGCCGGTGTGAGCGCCGCGAGCACGTCACCCGACACCGGGCTGATCGGGGTGCCGAAGCCGCCCTCGCGCAGCTCGTAGGCACCCGAGAGGTAGGCGCAGCGCCAGGTCCCGTTCTCGGCGCCGTAGCCGAGCTGCTCGAAGGTGTCGGCGAGCAGGGCACGCCCCTCGGCGTGGTCGGGTGCGGCGAAGACCAGGTGGGAGAGCACCTCGCAGGCCCACCGCAGGTCGCCGTCGTCGTGGGCGGCCCGCGCCGTGGCCAGCACGGCCTCGGGACCGCCCATCGCGGCGACGTACCGCTCGGCGCGCGGCACCGGCGGGTGCTCCCAGAGGCGGGCGGGGTTGCCGTCGTACCAGCCCATGTAGCGCTGGTAGATCGCCTTGACGTTGTGGCTGACCGAGCCGTAGTAGCCACGGGTGTGCCACGCCTGCTCGAGTGCGGGCGGCATCTCGATCGCCTCGGCGATCTCGCTGCCCACCATGCCGGCGTTGAGCATGCGCAGCGTCTGGTCGTGGAGGTAGGCGTAGAGGTCGCGCTGCAGGCCGAGGTAGTCGACGACCGCGTCGTGGCCCCACGTCGGCCAGTGGTGCGAGGCGAACGCGACGTCGGTGTCGTCGCCGAACAGCTCGATCATCTCGCCGAGGTAGCGCGCCCACTCGTGGGGGTCGCGCACCACGGCGCCCCGGAGCGTCAGGAGGTTGTGCAGGGTGTGCGTGGCGTTCTCCGCGGTGCACAGGGCCCGGTGGTCGGGCAGGTGGAAGTGCATCTCGGCGGGGGCCTCGGTGCCGGGCGCCATCTGGAAGACCATGCGGACGCCGTCGACGACCTCCGTCTGGCCCGTGCGGCTGATCGTGGTCGTCGGGGGGATGAGCGAGAACGTGCCGGTCGAGGTGGTCTGGCCCAGACCGGCCCCGACCTGGCCGCGCGGTCCGCGCTCCAGCGCCGCGCCGTACATGTAGCCGGCCCGCCGGGCCATCGCGGTGCCGGCGTAGACGTTCTCGGAGATCGCGTGCTCCACGAACCCCTCGGGGGCGAGCACCGGGACGCGACCGGCGTCGACGTCGGCCTGCGTGGTGACGCCCTTGGCGCCGCCGAAGTGGTCGGCGTGGCAGTGGGTGTAGAGCAGGCCCGTCACGGGGCGGTCGCCGCGGTGCCGGCGGTAGAGGGCGAGCCCGGCCTCGGCCGTCTCGCAGGAGATCAGCGGGTCGATCACCACGACGCCGGTGTCTCCCTCGATGAGGGTCATTACCGACAGGTCGAACCCTCGGACCTGGTAGATCCCGGGCACGACCTCGAACAGGCCGTGGTGCGCCAGCAGCTGCGACTGGCGCCACAGGCTCGGGTGGACCGTCCCGGGCGCCTCGCCCTCGAGGAACGCGTAGGAGTCGAGGTCCCAGACGACCCGGCCGTCGGAGGCGCGGATGACCGGGGAGTCCAGGGTGCCGAGGAAGCCCCGGGTGGCGGCCTCGAGGTCGGCGGTGTCCTCGAAGGGCAGACGGGCGCGGGCGTGGTCGTGGCTCGCGGCGACGGGGCCGCTGGCGGTGGTCGTCATGGGTCCTAGTCAGACCGCGGTGCCGTGCCCGGGGCCAGTGTCGAAAGTCCCCGGGTGGGGTGGCGGTCGTGGTTCCACCCTGATAGGCGAAGGCCGACCGGCTCGGGGTGTCGAACCCCTGGCATGAACATCGTCTCGCACGGAAAGCGCACCACCCCCTTCAACAGCAAGAAGGTCCTGGCGGGCCTGGCCGGGTTCGCTCTCCTGTCGGTGCCGCTCGCGGCCTGCGGAAGTGAGGACGACACCGAGTCGTCCAGCTCGAGCAGCTCGAGCAGCTCGAGCAGCTCGAGCAGCAGCCCCCAGCCCATCGAGTACCTCGCGCAGGTCCCCGACCTCAGCGCCAACGGCGGCATGACCCAGGTCAAGCTCGACCCCGCCTTCCTGGGCGCGCTGACCGACCTCGAGGTGACGCCCTCGCCGTTCGAGGACGCGACGCTCGACGGCGACACCATCAGCTTCCCGATCACCGGCGGCAACGTGGGGCTCTTCGAGCCCGGCTCGACCCCCGACTACGTCGTCGGCCAGGTCCAGCACGAGGGCTCCGGCCTCAACCTGGAGGCGGGCGGCACCACGGTGACCGTCGGCAACTTCAACGTCGACCCGGTCGCCTCCCTCGTCTACGGCGACGTCGCGGTCGACGGCGAGATCGCCGCCACGAGCATCCCGATCTTCCGCCTCGACGGCCG
>CALRVO020000118.1:0-9317 GCA_943371595.1 Sphingomonas paucimobilis | reverse complement strand
GACCTGGCGCGCCGACAGCTTGATCGCCGTCGCCGTCAGCGCGGTGCCGGCGTAGCGCGCGGCCGCCAGCGCGACGACCGGCGGTGCGAGCAGCACGGCCAGCGCGTGCCAGAGCCGGTCGGGGTCGACCGCGAGGGTGACCACCGGGACCGACGGCAGCCAGGCGCCCTCCACGTCGACCACCGCCTCGACCACCCGCCCCTGCGGGGCGACCAGCACCTTGGGCACCAGGCGGGCCGCGGCCCAGGTCGAGAGCCGGCCCTCGGCCCGCACCGAGTCGAGGTCGACGACCGGGGCGGCCCAGTCGCGCTTGGCGAAACGCGTCGGCACCTCGCCCCACCGGCAGTGCGCCGGGTCGACGAGCCCGGCGGTGACCAGCGGCGCCCCGGAGCCACCGTCGCGCACGTGCGGCACCAGGCCGTAGTACTGGTCGCGGAAGTCGGCGGTGCAGGGGCCGAGGTCGCCGAGCACCCCGTCGACCGCGGGAGCGACGGCGGGCACGCCGAGCGCCGGGGCGTGCAACGCCCCCCACTCGTGCTCGGGCAGCGCGACGTCGACGCCGTGCGAGGTCCGGACCCGCCCCTGGGCCGCACCGACGCGCACCACGGGCACACAGGTCAGCACCGGCGTGCCCGGGAACACCGGCGTGGTCGAGGACCAGAGGTCGGTGACCGCACCGGCCGCGGTGACAGCGGTCCGGACCGGTCCCGCGTCGCGGGCCGCCAGCACCGACAGGGGTTGCACGAGCGCGACCAGGCCGCCGGGACGGACCAGGCTCAGGGAGCGGAGCAGGAAGACCGCACTGGTGTCGGTGTAGGCCGCCGGCGCCGCGTCGGGCACCGGCGCGCGCCGGCGCAGCCGGCCGCCGAACGGCGGGTTGCCGAGCACGACGTCGTAGGGCGCTCCCGGGTGCTCCCCCAGCCCGTCGCCCACGCGGATCGTCCGCTCCAGCAGGGCGGGGTCGGTGCCGGGCGCCTCGATCCGCAGCAGCAGGCGGGTGATCGCGACCGCCACCGGGTCCAGGTCGACGCCGTGCACCCGGCCGACGACCGAGGCCCCGAGGCGGCGTACGACGGCGAGCAGGAAGTTGCCGGTGCCGCAGGCCGGGTCGAGCACCGTCGGCGCGCCGTCGGACGGAGTCTTGTCGAGCACCCGGTCGAGGACCCAGTCGACGAGGGCCGGCGGGGTGTAGAACGACCCGCTCCCGACCCGGTCGGCGAGCAACGACTCGTGGACGGCGCCGAGGTGGCGCGCCGCGGCGGGGTCGCGCCACGGGTCGAGCGCCGCGGCGTCGGGCGACTCGCCCCAGCCGTGGGCGGCGGCCACCGTCGCGAGGACGGCGTCCCACCCGGCAGCGCGCACCGCCGACCGCAGGTCCTCCACGAGAGGTGACCCTAGGAGACCCGTGTTATAGTCAGTTTGACTACAAACCAGGAGCCGCCCGATGAGCACCGTGCACGCCTCCCCCACCCGTCCCTCCCGCACGTCGCCGAGCCTGCTGACCGACCGCTACGAGCTGACCATGCTCACCTCGTTCGTCACCGACGGCACCGTCGACCACCCGGCGGTCTTCGAGGCCTTTGCGCGTCGGTTGCCCGAGGGTCGCCGCTACGGGGTGCTCGGCGGCCTCGGCCGACTGCTGCCCCTGATCGAGGCGTTCACCTTCGACCCCGCCGAGGTCGACTGGCTGGTCGAGCAGGGCGTCGTCAACGAGCCCACCGCGGCCTACCTGCGCGCCTTCCGCTTCCGTGGCGACGTCGACGCCTACCGCGAGGGCGACCTCTACTTCCCCGGCAGCCCCGTGCTGACCGTGCGCGGCACCCTCGGCGAGTGCGTGATGCTCGAGACGCTGGTCCTCAGCGTGCTCAACCACGACAGCGCGATCGCCTCCGCGGCGGCCCGCATGGTCGTCGCAGCCGGCGGGCGCGGGGGTCGTCCGCTGGTCGAGATGGGCAGCCGCCGCACCCACGAGGAGGCGGCCGTGGCCGTCGGCCGGGCGGCGTACGTCGCCGGCTTCGCCTCCACCAGCAACCTCGCGGCCGGCCTGCGCCACGGCGTACCCACCGTCGGCACGGCCGCGCACGCCTTCACGCTGGCCCACCGCAGCGAGGTCGACGCGTTCCGCAGCCAGGTGGCCGCGCAGGGTGTCGGCACCACGCTGCTGGTCGACACCTACGACACCGCGCAGGGCATCCGCAACGCCGTCGAGGTCGCCGGGCCCGGGCTCGGGGCGGTCCGCATCGACTCCGGTGACCTCGCCGACGAGTCCGCCGCCGCCCGTGCCCTGCTCGACGAGCTCGGCGCCACCCGTACCCGGATCACCGTCACCAGCGACCTCGACGAGTACGTCATCGCCGCCCTGGCCGACGCCCCGATCGACGGCTACGGCGTCGGCACCCGCGTCGCGACCGGCTCGGGCCACCCGACGGCCCAGATGGTCTACAAGCTGGTCGCGGTCGGCGACGAGCCCGGCGGCGCGCTGCGCCCGGTCGCCAAGAAGTCGCACGACAAGATCTCCGTCGGCGGCCGCAAGACGGCCTACCGCTCCTACGACGCCGACGGCCTGGTCGCGGCCGAGTGGTTCACCACCGACACTGACACCGGTCCGGTCGACGGCGGCCGACCGCTGCAGGTCGCCGTGGTCCGCGGCGGCGAGGTCGTCCACACCCCCACCCTCGACGAGGTGCGCGACCACTGCGGCGCGGCCCTCGCCACCCTCCCGCCCGAGGCGCTCGCCATCACCGGGGGCGGCGCCCACCTCAAGGTCGGGCCCCGGCCCGTGCCCGCACCCCAACCCGAAGGAGCGCTCCGATGACCCGCGCACTCATCGTGGTCGACGTCCAGAACGACTTCGTCGAGGGCGGCTCGCTCGCCGTCGCCGGCGGACGCGACGTCGCTACCCGCATCAGCGAGCACCTCGCCGCCCACGCCGGCGACTACGTCGCGGTCGTCGCCTCGCGCGACTGGCACGACGCCCACGGCACCAACGACGGGCACTTCGCCGAGCCGGGCACCGACCCCGACTTCGTGCACACCTGGCCGGTCCACTGCGTCTCCACGACCGGCGGTTCCGACTACGCGCCCGAGCTGGCCACCGACCACGTCACCCACCACGTCCGCAAGGGCATGGGGGTCGCGGCCTACAGCGCTTTCGAGGGCGTCACCGACGACGGTGCGACGTTGCGCGAGGTGCTCGACGGCCTCGGCGTGACCGAGCTCGACGTCACCGGCATCGCGACCGACTACTGCGTGCGCGCCACCGTGCTCGACGCGCGGCGCGCGGGGCTCGACGTACGCCTGCTCGAGGGGCTGCACGCCGGCGTCGCGCCCGGGTCCAGCGCGGCCGCCCTGGTCGAGATGAGCGACGCGGGGGCCGCCGTATGACCGAGCACCCGCCCTTCGCCGTCACCGTCGACCTGGCCGTGTTCACCATCCGCGACGGCGCGCTCGCCGTGCTCCTCGTCGAGCGCGGGGCCGAGCCGTACGCCGGGTCGTGGGCGCTGCCCGGCGGGTTCGTCGAGCCGCAGGAGGACGCCGAGACCGCCGCCTGGCGCGAGCTGCTGGAGGAGACCGGGGTCGAGCGGTTCGACGGCCACCTCGAGCAGCTGCGCACCTACTCCGCCCCCGACCGCGACCCTCGGATGCGCGTCGTCTCGGTCGCCCACGTCGCCTTCGCCCCCGACCTGCCCGAGCCGCAGGCCGGCTCCGACGCCGCCGGTGCGCGGTGGTGGGCCGTCGACGACGTGCTGGGCTCCGCGGACGGGCCGACGCTCGCCTTCGACCACGAGGAGATCCTCACCGACGCCCGCGAGCGGGTCCGCGCCAAGCTCGAGTACACGACGCTGGCCCTCGACTTCGTCGCCGAGCCCTTCACGCTCCCCGAGCTGCGCCGTGTCTACGCGGCCGTGTGGGGCGTGGCCCCCGACCTCGGCAACTTCCGCCGCAAGGTCCTCGGCACCGAGGGCTTCGTCGTCCCTGACGACGGCCGGGGCGGCACTGGCGGCACTGGAGGTACCGGCACTGGTGGCACTGGTGGGGCCGCCGGCCGCCCGGCGCTGCTCTACCGCCGCGGCGCGGCGACGGTGATCCAGCCGCCGATGCTGCGCACCGCAGGCGACTGACCTGGACGGTTGCACCGCTGCACCCCGCACCCTCGTCAGGCTAGATTTCGGGCCCTGGACCCACCCCGTGAGGAGCGCAGATGAGGGCAGCAGTCGTCGACCGGTACGGGCCCCCGGAGCGCGTCGTCGTCCGCGAGGTCCCGACGCCGCGCCCCCGGCGCGGCGAGGTCCTGGTCCGGGTCGACGCGGTCGCGGTCACCGCGGGTGACGCCCGCATCCGGGCCGCGCGGTTCCCCCCGGGGTTCGCCGGCCCGGCCCGGCTCGCGCTGGGCCTGCGGGGGCCGCGTCGCGCGGTGCTGGGCAGCGCCCTGTCCGGCACGGTCGAGGCCCTCGGTGAGGGCGTCGACACGGTCGCGGTCGGCGACGTCGTGGCCGGGATGAACGGCACCCGCCTCGGCGGGCACGCCCAGTACGCCGCCGTGCGGGCCCGCTCCCTCGTCGTACGCCCCGAGGGGGTCACCGCCGCCGACGCCGCCGCGGTGCTCTTCGGCGGCGGGACGGCGCTGCACTTCCTGCGCGACCGGGTCCGCCAGGGCTCCAGCGTCCTGGTCAACGGCGCGTCGGGCTCGGTCGGCAGCGCCGCCGTCCAGCTGGCCGTGCTGTCGGGGGCCGAGGTCACGGCGGTCTGCAGCGCGCGCAACGCCACCCTGGTCTCGCGGCTCGGCGCGACGCACGTGGTCGACCACGGCACCACCCCGGTGACCTCGCTGCCGACGACCTACGACGTCGTGCTCGACGCCGTCGGCAACCTGCGACGCGTGGACGGGGTGCGGCTGCTGCGCGACGACGGCGTCCTGGTGCTGGCCGTGGCGGGGCTCCTCGACACGGTGCGCGCCGCGCGTGGCCGCGGCAGGGTCGTGGCCGGACCGTTCCCCGAGCGCGCCGAGGACCACGCCCACCTGCTCGGCCTCGTCGCGGCGGGCCGCCTCGACCCCGTCACCGAGGTCGTCGGTGGCCTGGACGCCGTCGTCGAGGCCCACCGTCGCATCGACACCGGCCACAAGGTCGGCAACCTCGTCGTCACGCCGTGGGCGTGACCCCACCCCTGGGGTGCTGGGGACTGTCGGTGCGTTAGGCAAGACTGGCGGGATGCCCGCGTCCGACTCCCTCGCCGCCTTCAGCGAGCCCACGCGCACGTGGTTCGAGGCGGCGTTCGCCGAGCCGACCCCGGCCCAGGCGGGCGCGTGGGCGGCCATCGGCGCGGGTCGGCACGCCCTCGTCGTCGCTCCGACCGGCTCCGGCAAGACCCTCAGCGCCTTCCTCTGGTCGATCGACCGGCTGCTGACCTCCGAGCCCCCGAAGGACAAGACCCGGCGCACCCGGGTGCTCTACATCAGCCCGCTCAAGGCGCTCGGGGTCGACGTCGAGCGCAACCTGCGGGCTCCCCTGACCGGCATCCGTCACACCGCCGACCGCCTGGGCACGTCCCTGCCCGAGGTCACCGTCGGGGTCCGCTCGGGTGACACGGCGGCCGCCGACCGGCGCAAGCTGCAGACCTCGCCGCCCGACATCCTGATCACGACACCGGAGTCGTTGTTCCTGATGCTCACCAGCCAGGCGCGCGAGTCGCTGCGCGGGCTCGAGACGGTCATCATCGACGAGGTCCACGCGGTCGCCGGCTCCAAGCGCGGTGCCCACCTGGCGCTCAGCCTCGAGCGTCTCGACGCCCTGCTCGAGCGGCCGGTGCAGCGCGTCGGCCTGTCGGCCACGGTGCGCCCGCTCGAGGAGGTCGCGCGGTTCCTCGGCGGCAGCGCCCCCGTCGACATCGTCGCGCCACCCGCCGCCAAGACGTGGGACCTCAAGGTCGTCGTCCCCGTCGAGGACATGACCCAGCCCGGCGGCGCCGACGCCGTCGACGACGACGAGCGCGAGGGGCGCAACAACTCGATCTGGCCCCACGTCGAGGAGAGCGTGGTCGACCTGATCGAGCAGCACACCTCGACCATCGTCTTCGCCAACTCCCGCCGCCTGGCCGAGCGGCTCACCGCGCGGTTCAACGAGATCGCGACGACCCGGGCCGAGGAGGCGCTCCCCGCGCCCGACGGCCAGCCGGCCGAGGTGATGGCGCAGGCCGGGGCCACCAAGGGTGCCGAGACGGTGATCGCCAAGGCCCACCACGGCTCGGTCAGCAAGGAGCAGCGCGCCCTCATCGAGGACGACCTCAAGCGCGGCCGGCTGCCCGCGGTGGTCGCCACGAGCAGCCTCGAGCTCGGCATCGACATGGGTGCGGTCGACCTGGTGGTCCAGATCGAGTCGCCGCCGTCGGTGGCCAGCGCGCTCCAGCGCGTCGGCCGCGCCGGCCACCAGGTCGGCGAGACGTCCCGCGGCGTCCTCTACCCCAAGCACCGCGGCGACCTGGCCCAGACCGCGGTCGCCGTACGCCGCATGCGCACCGGGGGCATCGAGGCGCTGCGCATCCCCGCCAACCCGCTCGACGTGCTCGCCCAGCAGGTGGTCGCCGCGACCGCGCTCGAGCCGATCGACGTCGACGAGCTCTACGCGCTGTGCCGGCGCAGCGCGCCGTTCACCCAGCTGCCGCGCTCGGCCTACGACGCCACGCTCGACCTGCTGGCGGGGCGCTACCCCAGCGACGAGTTCGCCGAGCTGCGCCCCCGCATCGTCTGGGACCGCGTCACCGGTCAGCTCACCGGTCGCCCCGGGGCGCAGCGCCTCGCTGTCACCAGCGGCGGCACCATCCCCGACCGCGGTCTCTTCGGGGTCTTCCTCGTCGGCGGCGAGGGTCCGGGCAAGCGGGTCGGCGAGCTCGACGAGGAGATGGTCTACGAGTCCCGGGTCGGCGACATCTTCGCCCTCGGCGCGACCAGCTGGCGCATCGAGGACATCACCCACGACCGGGTGCTGGTCACCCCCGCCCCCGGCATCCCCGGGCGGTTGCCCTTCTGGAAGGGCGACACCCTGGGCCGGCCCGCCGAGCTCGGCGCCGCGATCGGCGCCTACACCCGCGAGCTCGGGGCGATGCCGCGCGCCAAGGCCGAGGCCCAGGCCGTCGGCGACGGGCTCGACGAGTGGGCCGCCGGCAACCTCGTGAGCTACCTCCACGAGCAGCTCGAGGCCACCCGGGTGCTCCCCAGCGACACGACCCTCCTGGTCGAGCGCTTCCGCGACGAGCTCGGCGACTGGCGCCTGGTGGTCCACTCCCCCTACGGCGTGCCCGTCCACGCCCCGTGGGCGCTGGCGATCAACGCCCGGCTCCGCGAGCGCTACGGCGTCGACGGCCAGGCGATGGCCTCCGACGACGGCATCGTCATCCGCATCCCCGACACCGACGCCGAGCCGCCCACCGGCGACCTGATCGTCTTCGACGCCGACGAGATCGACGCCGTGGTCACCCAGGAGGTCGGGGGCTCGTCGTTGTTCGCCGCCCGGTTCCGCGAGTGCGCGGCCCGCGCGCTGCTGCTGCCGCGCCGCGACCCCGGCCGGCGCTCGCCGCTGTGGCAGCAGCGCCAGCGCGCCGCCGCGCTGCTCGAGGTCGCCTCCAAGTACCCCTCCTTCCCGATCGTCCTCGAGGCCGTGCGCGAGTGCCTGCAGGACGTCTACGACCTGCCCGCCCTGGTCGCGCTGATGCGCGCCGTCGACCGGCGCGAGGTGCAGGTCACCGACATCGCCACCCAGAGCCCCTCGCCCTACGCCCGCAGCCTGCTGTTCGGCTACGTCGCCCAGTTCGTCTACGAGGGCGACTCCCCCATCGCCGAGCGGCGGGCCGCGGCGCTCTCCCTCGACCAGGGCCTGCTGGCCGAGCTGCTGGGGCGCGCCGAGCTGCGCGAGCTGCTCGACCCCGAGGTGCTCGCCGAGGTCGAGGCCGAGCTGCAACGGCTGGCCCCCGACCGCCGGGCCCGTGACGCCGAGGGCGTGGTCGACCTGCTCCGCATGCTCGGACCCCAGACACTCGACGAGGTCCGGGCCCGCAGCGTCGAGGGGGCCGAGGTCGACGAGTGGTTGGCCACGCTGGCCGCGACCCGACGGGTCGTCGAGGTGCGGCTGGCCGGGCGGCCCTCGTGGGCGGTCGTCGAAGACGTCGCCCGCCTGCGCGACGCGCTCGGCGTGCCCGTCCCGCCCGGCACCCCCGACGTCTTCGCCGAACCGGTCGACGACCCGCTCGCCGACCTGGTCGCTCGTTTCGCCCGCACCCACGGACCCTTCACCACCGACGACGTCGCCGACCGGCTCGGGCTCGGGGCCGCGGTGGCCCGCCACACCCTGCAGCGCCTGGCCGCGCAGGGCCGCGTGCTCGACGGCGAGTTCCGCCCCTCCGGGTCCGGCTCGGAGTGGTGCGACGCCGAGGTGCTGCGCCGGCTGCGGCGCCGCTCACTGGCGCGGCTGCGCCAGGAGGTCGAGCCCGTCGAGCCGGCCGCGCTCGGCCGGTTCCTCTCCGCGTGGCAGCACGTCTCTGGCCGTGGCCTGCGCGGGGTCGACGGTGTCCTGAGCGCCATCGACCAGCTCGCCGGGGCGCCGGTGCCCGCCTCGGCGCTCGAGGCGCTGGTGCTCGCCGCCCGCGTGCGTGACTACGAGCCCCCCTACCTCGACGAGCTGACCACCTCGGGCGAGGTCGTCTGGGCGGGCCACGGCGCCCTGCCCGGCAACGACGGCTGGGTCTCGCTCCACCTCGCCGACCAGGCCCACCTGACCCTCCCGCCGCCGGCGCCCTTCGAGGCCGGTGAGCTCCAGGAGGCCGTCCTGGCCTCCCTCGACGGCGGAGGCGCCTGGTTCTTCCACCAGCTCGCCCAGCAGGTCCGCACCCGCCTCGACAAGGCCTCGCTCACCGACGCGACGATCAGCGCCGCCCTGTGGGAGCTCGTGTGGGCCGGCCGCGTCGGCAACGACACGCTCGCGCCGATGCGGGCCCTGATCGGTGGCGGCCGCACCACCCACCGCACCCGGCGCCCGCCGCCGCGGCCCGGTCGCGTGGCCCGCACCGGTCCGCCCGAGACCGCCGGTCGCTGGTCGGTGCTGCCCGAGGTCGACCCCGACCCGACACGGCGGGCCAAGGCGACCGCCGAGCGGCTGCTCGAGCGTCACGGCGTCGTGATCCGCGGCGCCGTCGTCAGCGAGCGCGTGCCCGGCGGCTTCGCCGCGGTCTACAAGGTGCTCTCGGCCTTCGAGGAGTCCGGGCGCTGCCGCCGCGGCTACTTCGTCGACGGGCTCGGCGCCGCCCAGTTCGGCACCGCCGGCGCGATC
>CALRVO020000117.1:0-9330 GCA_943371595.1 Sphingomonas paucimobilis | reverse complement strand
CCCGAGATCGGTGCGCCCGCTGACCGAGCACGTCGTCATCATCGGTAGCGGAACCCGCTGACTTCAGCCTGCGCAACGGATGACCGGGCGAGCGTAGGTCGACCCGCCCCGGTGGCAGGTCGAGATCGTCACGAACTGACCGATCGGGCAGCTGTCATGACTAGATCGGACTACGCCGCCTACCTCGCCGAGCCGTCAGAGGTCGAGCACGAACTCCCGGCCGTTGGGGCGGAAGCCGACCTTGGCGTAGTAGGCGTCGACCATGTCTGGTGGTGTCATCACGTGCCGGAAGCCCAGCCGGGCCAGCTCACCGCTCTCGCGCCAGACGAACTCGCCTGGGGTGAAGTCGCGGAAGCGTGGGGTCACGTAGTCGAGCCGCACCCGGGCGATGTCGTGGTCGGCGTCGATGAGCACGACGCCCACCGTCTCGTCACCGCGCAGCACGAGGAAGGCATGGTCGCGGTCGGTGACCGGCGCCCACGACGAGGCCGGCTGGTAGCGCCGGATGTCGTCGCCGTGCACCTCCAGCAGGTGGCGCAGGTAGGCGTCGTCGCGACTGACCGCGACGACCTCGAAGGCGTTCTCGTCATGGCGGTCGCGCAGCAGCCGGATGAGGAACCAGATGTTGATGCCGGCCAGGACGGCGTTCATCCCGACCATCGGCCAGACCTCGATGAGGGCGTTGAACACCAGCAGGATCAGGCAGGCGACCAGGTTGAGGGCCCGGAAGCGGAGCACCCGGGCTTGCAGCAGCGAGAAGACGAGCAGGGCGCTGCCGCCCCAGCCCACGAGGTCCAACCAGGTCATCGGGGGAGCGTAACGACCGTCACGGTCCGAGACGACTTCGCGGAGGTGGTCAGGTCGCGAGGTCGTCGCGAGCGGCGTGGACCTCGGCCTCGAGCAACGCGTGGCGGCGCGCCAGCTCGACCATCTGGTCGTGCAGCTGGCCGAGTCGCAGGTAGAGCGCGATGGTGACGAACAGGAACGTCACGCACAGGACGTAGAGCACCAGGTCGGCGCCTCGCCCCACTCCGACGAGCCGCGCGACCTCGGTGAGGGCGCCCGGGAAGAGCACCGCGCCGATCCCACCGGCGATCACGGCCAGCGTGAGCGTGCGACGTACGAGCAGGTTGAGCGCCGACGGACGGCCGCGGACCAACATCACCGCCGCCCCGCCGAGCGCCGCCACGAGCAGAACCTTGATGATCACGTGGACATCATGACGCCGGACGGAGCTTGCTGAGGGCGACCTCGAAAGCGATGTTGAAGGCGTTGTAGGCGCGCTGGCCCTTGGCGGCCGAGTAGTCGGTGTAGCGGACCGTCACAGGGTGCTCGACGTAGCTCCAGCCCTCGGCGGCGATCCGACCGAGGATCTCGCTGGCGTGCGACATGCCGTGCATCCGCAGCGACAGCTGCGACGCAGCGTCGCGACGCAGGACCCGGAGGCCGTTGTGAGCATCGGTGATCGCGAGTCCCGTGGTGGCCCGGCTGAACCGGGTCGCCATCTTCAGCAGCGCCTTGCGTCGGGCCGGGACCTGGCTGGACGGCTCGAGGAAACGAGAACCCAGCACGACCTGCACGTCCGTCTCCCGGGCCAGCGCGACCATGGCGACGGCGTCCTCGACGTCGTGCTGTCCGTCGGCGTCGAGGGTGACGACGTGGGTGATCGTGGGGTCGCGGAGGGCGTGGCGGATGCCGGTCTCGATCGCCGCTCCCTGGCCGAGGTTGAGCGGATGCCGTACGACGACCGCGCCCGCACCACGGGCGAGGGCAGCGCTTCTGTCACGGCTGCCGTCGTCCACGCAGACGACCCTGTCGAAGCGACGGCGCACGTCGCGGACGACGTCGGTGATCACGGCTCCCTCGTCGAACATGGGAATGACGATGCACGTCTCCACGTCGGGGTACCTGAGGGTGGTCATCGTCAGCTCCGGAGCAGGGGAGGTCGGTCTCGCGAGCGTAAGGACGAGTGTCCTGCCAGCGGTAGCCTTGCCCACACAAATGGCCTCGTGCCGAACCGACTAGTCATTTCGGGCCATGGGCGACGGACCGCTCGGATCTCTCTGCCGTGCTGCCGCGGTCCGGCGGCGCTGCGGGACTAGCCTGACCGGGTGCGCCGCCTTGCGACCCCCACGCGCGTGTGCGTCGCCGGGTTCCTCCTCCTGCAGCTCGCCTGGCTGGTCACCATTCCGCCGTTCGGCGGGATCGATGAGTTCGACCACGTCTACCGGGCAGCCGCCGTCGCCGCCGGTGACCTGGTCGCGGACCAGGTGCCCGAGGACGGCCGTGGGTTGCTGGTCGAGGTTCCGCCGGACATCGTGGAGGCGGCCCACGCCCAGTGCGCGGAGCTCCCCTACACGCGACCCGACAACTGCGCGTCGGCCGGCGAGGCCCCGGGGGGCAGGGTCTTGGTGGCGTCGGGCGCGGCGACCTACCACCCGGCTTTCTACTGGGTGGTGGGAACCGTCGGCCGCCCGTGGACCGGCGTGGACAGCCTGTACGCGATGAGGGCAGCAACCGCCCTGCTGTGTTCACTCTTCCTCGGCATGGCCGCGTGGGCTGCCACGAGGACGCCAGGACCGTGGCCGTTGGCCGGGCTCGCGGTGGCCCTCACCCCGGTCCTGGTCTACTCGACGACCGTCGTGGCTCCGAACGGTCTGGAGATGACTGCCGCGCTGGCCTTGTGGGCCTCGCTCCTCCGCCTGCGGGTCGAGCGAGATCCTGGTGTCGCGCGACGACTCCTGCTGGTCGCCGTGCTCAGCGCCACCGTCGTGGCGACCTTGCGCCTGCTGGGGCCGCTGTGGGTGCTGCTCGCGGTGGCGACGGTCGCGGCCTTCGACCCAGGCGGGACGCGGCGCGCACTAGTGCGCCATGCTCGCCCGCTCTGCCTCGGAGTGCTCCTCGTCGTGCTGTCCACGGCGAACCTGGTCGCGTGGCTGCTGGGCCCGGCGCGTGCAGCCTCCAACCCCGACCCCGTCGACGGCGACGTCTCGATCGGTCCGGTCAACCTGGCGGTGTGGGCCCTGCAGGCCATCGCGGCCTTCCCGTTCCGGAACCAACCCGGGCCCCCCGTGGTCTACGTCGTGGTCGGGATCGCCTTCGTCCTCCTGGTCGTCATGGGGTTGCGGTCCCTGCGCGGCGCCGCACGCCTGGTCCTGCTCGTGTCTCTCGGAGCCGCGCTCGTGCTCCCGCTGCTCGCGACGCTCGCGACGCTCGACGGGCGTGGCCTCGTCTGGCAGGGCCGCTACGGGCTCCCGTTCGCGGTCGGCGTCGCTCTCATCGCGTCGCAGGCGGTGGCGGAACGGTCCCGTCCGGTCCCGCTGTCGCGGGTCGTCCTCGCGGGTGCGAGCGTGGCCTTCACCATCGCGGTCTCGGCGAGCGTGCTGAAGGTGCGCGCGGCCGAGATCGCCGACGGATCGGTCGCGATGGCCGGCGGCACCTGGTCCCCCCCGATGCCCGCCGTGGTCGTCCTGGTGGTGCTCCTCGGCATGGCCGCCCTGGCCGCTGCCGTACACAGCGCAGCGTCGGGTGCGCCGGCAGCGCCGGGTGAGCCCGGTGTGGACCGGGCAACGGACGAGGCCGCCGGAGCCCGATCGTGACCGCGGGTGACCAGGCCACGATCTCGGTGCTCCTCCCCGTCCACCGGGGGGTGGCTCCCGCCCACCTCCGGGCGGCTGTCGACAGCGTGCTGAGCCAGAGCCGGTCGGCCGACGAGGTCGTGGTCGTCGAGGACGGGCCCCTCGATCCCGGTCACCACGAGGTCCTCGGCGAGCTCGAGACGCGGCATCCGGCGGTCGTGCGGATCGCGCTCGAGAGCAACCAGGGCGCGGGCGCTGCCAACCAGGCGGGCCTGCAACGTTGCACCGGCACCTGGGTCGCCAAGGTGGACGCCGACGACATCTCGAGGCCGGAACGGTTCGAGCGCCAGCTCGCGGCCGTGACGCAGCGCGGGTTGGACCTGCTTGGCTCGGCGATGCTCGAGTTCGAGCACGACCCCTCCGAGGCGGGCGTCGTGCGTGCGATGCCACTGGACGAGACCGGGATCCGCGCTCGCATGCCGATCAACAACCCGTTCAACCACCCGACCGTGTTCTACCGGCGGACCGTGGCGCTCGGCGTCGGCGGCTACCCCGACCTCCGCTTCATGCAGGACTACGTCCTGTTCGCCCGGATGGCCCGGTCGGGCGCCAGGATGGCCAACCTCGCCGACCCGCTTGTCGCGTTCCGCGCTGGTCCGGACCTGCACCGTCGACGGGCCGACCCGCGATACACGAGGCTCGAGCTGGGGCTCCGCCGCGAGCTTCGGCGCACCGGGTTCGCCGGTCCGATCCGTTCCTGGGTCGTCCTGGCGCTGCGGCTCGTCTACCGGCGGCTGCCGGCGACCCTGGTGAGGGAGCTCCACCGGAGGCTCCTGGCGCGACCTGCCGCTGCTCCCACGACGCGGAGGCCCCGCGACGTGGTCCGCTGGCAGCTCACGCTGGCCTGGCGTTCGCTCCGGGTCCTGGCGCGCCGTCCGCAGCTCGGCCGCGAGCTGCCGCGTCTGCTGGCCACCGCCGGGCGCAGCACCATGAGGCTGCGGCTCCCATGGCTGCCGTTCCGACTGATCGACGAGCTTGCCGAGAGGGTCGACAGCCGGTGGCGCGTCTTCGAGTACGGCGGCGGCGGCTCCACGGCGTGGTTCCTGGACCGCGGGGCCGAGGTCGTCACCGTCGAGCACGACGCGCGGTGGGCCGACGCCTTGGCGCGCGACCTCGGGGGAGAGCGGTGGACACTGCTGCGCCGTCCGGCCGAGGACGGCTTCGGCTCGTACGTCGACGCGGTGTCGGACTACCCCGACGGCTACTTCGACATCGTGGTCGTGGACGGGCGGGAGCGCGCACGATGCCTCCTGGCCGCTCGGTCCAAGGTCCGCCCGGGTGGGTGGCTCGTCCTCGACGACAGCGACCGCGCGAGGTACGCCGAGGCGGCCGACTCCATCGCCTGGCGACGTCGCGACGTGATCGGGTTCGCGCCGGCCAAGCCGACGCTCGCTTACACCACCGTGTTCGAGCGACCAGAGACGTGAGCGGACCGAGCGGAGCCGTCGGCCTGCCGCTCGCGACCAGTGTCGTGGTCGGAGCAGCGACCTTCCTCAGCGTCGTCGTGGCTGCACGGGCGCTCGGCCCTGGGGCGTACGCCACCTTCGCGGTCGTGTGGGGTTGCTTCTTCGGGATCGGCGGTGCCCTCGCCGGCCTCCAGCAGGAAGTGACCCGGGCGCTGCTCGTGGGCGGCCGTACGGTTCATGTCGGTGAACCCGTGCTCCTGCTGCGCCGGGTGCTCCCCGTCGCCGCCACTCTGGCGACCGTGGGAGGCGTGGTGGTCGTCCTGACCACGGACCGGCTCGAGGTCGGTGTCTCGGTCGCGGTCGGGCTCGTCGGACTGGGGGTCATGACCATGGTCGGCGGCGTCCTGGCAGCCGAGGGTGAGTGGCGTGCTGCCTGCGCCGTGCTCCTTGCGGACGCCGCGTCGCGGACCGTCGCGGTGTGTGCCGCCGTCGTCCTGCTCGACGACCGCACCGCCGTGCTCGCCGTGACGGCCGGGGCGGTGCTGTGGACGGTGCTGCTGCTCGTGAGGTCCGTCAGGGAGGCGACGTGCACCAGGACGGCGCAGCCTGCTGGTGACTTCCTGTCGCGGTGTGTCACGGGAATGCTCGCCGCGGGATGCGCTTCGTTGTTGATCGCCGGCTTCCCGCTGGTGCTGGCGCTCGTCTCACCGCCCGGTGCGGCCACCTCGGGCGAGCTCCTCGCCGTGCTGGTGCTGGTGAGGTCGCCTGTGCTGATGGTGGTGTTCGCCTACCGGCCGCTGCTGCTCCACCACCTGGTGGCGTCACCGGAAGTGGCGCGCGGGACGGGGCGGCTGCTGGGCGGGTTGGCCCTGGTGGCGGTCCCGGTGCTGGCCGGTGCCGCGGTGTTGGGTCCGGCCGTGGTCCGCCTGGTCGTCGGGACGGCGTACCAGGTTCCGCGGGTCGACCTGGTGCTCATCACGGTGAGTGGGCTGCTGCTTGCCGCCATGGTGGTCACCGGGCTGGCGCTCGTCGCGACGGATCGCTACCTGCACGCCGCGCTCGGGTGGGTGGCGGCGCTCGTGGCGACGGCACTCACCGTCACCGCGCTCCCGGTGGGCGATGCGCAGGTGCTGGTCGCCGGGCTCGTCGGCCCCGCCGTCGGTCTGGTGCTGCACCTCGGAGCACTGGCCAGGACGGCTCAGTCGAGCCCGAGCGAGAACGCCGACTCGAGGTCGTGGCGGGAGTAGGCGCGGAACGCGATGTGGGTCTCGGTCTCGCGGACGCCCGGCACCTTGTTGACCTGGTCGGCGACCACGGAGGCGACCTCGTCGTGGTGACGCACGCGCACCATGGCGATGAGGTCGATCTGGCCCGTCACGGAGTAGACCTCGGTGACCCCGTCGAGCGCGGCGATGGCTTCGGCGACCTCCGGGATCTGGTCGACCGCGGCCTTGACGAACACGATGGCGGTGATCATGACGACAGGCTAGTGCCGATCACCGCGCCGCGAAGGCCGCCGGCTCGGACGGGGTGGCGTGGCGGGCGAGCTGACGGGTGGCTCCGGCGACCGGGCAGGTCCACTCGCCGTCGATGTCGACCAGGCGTACGTCGGGTGCCTCGAGCCAGCGCAGCACCCGCTCGGTCTCCTCGGCGGTGGCGGCAGGGGTCGGCCCGGGGGTGCCCGACGGAGCCGGGACGGTCTCGGCGGTGGTGCGCAGTGCGGCGACGTAGGCGTGTGCATCGGCGCCGGCCGGGATGACCCCGGCCGCAGCTAGGCGCCCGTAGCGGACGACGTGGACCCCCAGCGGCCGTCGTCCTCGCGGCGGGTGGCCACGACCTCGGGGCAGTGGGTCAGCGAGGTCAGGCGCTGGGTGCGGGCGGCAGCGCGTACGAAGGACGCGAGCCGGTCGCGGTGGACCCCGGCCTCCTCGAAGCGCTCCTCGGCTGCGAGGTCGGCCATCCGGGCGTTGACCACGTCGACGACGTCGTCGGGGCGGCGCAGCAACGTCTCGCGGAGCTGCCGGACGACGGCTGCGTAGGTGTGCTCGTCGACGCTGCCGTCGCAGGGCGACAGGCACCGGCCCATCTCGGCCAGCACGCAGGCGGTGCGTGACGGGCGGCGGCCGAACCGGTCGGAGCACTGGCGCACGGGGAAGGTGTCGTGGAGCGCCGCCAGGCACTTCTCGGCGCTGCCGCGCGAGGAGAACGGACCGAGGTAGTCGGCCTCGTCGTCGAGCACCTTGGTGACCAGCGACAGTCGCGGCCACGGCTCGCGGGTGAGCTTGACGAAGGTGGTCTTCTCGGGGAACTTCGAGCGCCGGTTGTAGGAGGGCTTGTGCTGGGCGATCAGGCGCAGCTCGCGCACCTCTGCCTCGAGCGGGGTCGCGCACTCGATCGCGGTGACGCGCGCGGCGAGACGCACCATCTCGCCCATCCGCGAGCGCGTCTCGGAGGCGGTGAAGTAGGACTGGACACGCTTGCGGACGTCACGGGAGGTGCCGACGTAGAGGACCCGCTCGGCGTCGTCGCGGAAGAGGTAGACGCCCGGGGCGTGCGGCAGTCCGTCGGCGAGGTGGCGCTTCTTGCGCTGGGCGGCGCTGACCCGGGACGAGAAGGTCTGCAGCTCCTCGAGCGTCGAGACGCCCTGGGCGCCGAGGCGCTCCATCAGCCCGTGCAGCACGTCGACCGTCGCGCGGGCGTCACTCAGCGCGCGGTGGTTGGGTGTCGTGGTCGCGCGAAAGACGCGCGCCAGCGACGACAGCTTGCAGTTGGGGGCCTCGTCGCGCGTGATCACGCGGCGCGCCAGGACCGCAGTGTCGACGACCTCGAACGCCGGCCACGGTCGCTGCTGCTGCTCGGCGAAGTGACGCAGGAAGCCGCCGTCGAACGGTGCGTTGTGGGCAACCAGCACGCACCCGGCGGCGAACTCGAGGAACGCCGGCAGCACCGACTCGATGGGCGGCGAGTCGGCGACCATGGAGTTGCTGATGCCGGTGAGCACGGCGATGAAGGCCGGGATGTCGGTGCGCGGGTTGACCAGCGTCTGGAACTCGCCGAGGACCTCCCCGGCGCGGACCTTGACCGCGCCGACCTCGGTGATCATCGACCCGGCCTGCGCCGAGCCCCCCGTGGTCTCGAGGTCGACGACGCAGAACGTCACGTCGCGCAGGTGCCGGCCCAGCTCGTCGAAGCTGCGCTGGGCCTCCCAGAGCGCCCGCTCCGGGGCACGTGCGCCGGCCGTGGTGGTCATGTCCCAGGACGGTAGGCCCGGCCACCGACAATCCCGCGACGACACTCGGGTCGGGGCCCGCGGGGGACTGACGGGGGACTGGTGGTGAACACAGGTCGGGATGCGCCCCGACAAGAACTGTCGGTGGTCGGTGTCAGCCTTCGGGACATGACGACACACATCGACTGCGACACCTGCGTGGTGCGGGGTCTGGCCTGCCACGACTGCGTGGTGACGGTGCTGCTCGGCCCACCGCCCGAGCTGGCGCCGCTGACCATCGACGACGAGGAGCGCCGTGCGCTCGACGTCCTCGCCGACGGCGGGCTGGTGCCGCCGCTGCGGCTGGTCCGGCCGGTTACCGGCCCCGACGCGGCGTCGGCCTGACCCGCGACGTGGCGTGACACGGGTGAGGCGCGTGTGTCCTGTGAGACGGGCCACGCCGCAAATCCCACCGAAGTTTGGCGGGCCCTCGACCCGACCACTAACGTGGTCAGCCAGGCGTCCGTGGGACTGGGTCCATCAGGATCCATGCGGACGCCGCGCTGAGTCCGTCACCGCGTGCGGTGGGGGAGCCGGGGAACCAACTCTTCTGGGGTGAATCTCCTGCGAGGTGCCGTCACAGCCCGACCGTGACGGCGAGGAGCAGGAGTAGGGCAGGTCGTGCCCGAATCCGTCAGCTCACCTGGTAGGCGTACGACACCGCGAAGGAACCACCACTGCTGTGATCAGCCCCCGGATGCGCATCGCCTCCGCGGTCTCGGGAATCGCGCTCGCCGCGAGCCTCGGGCTCGTGTCCAGCTCGCCGGCCCAGGCCGAGCCCGAGATCCAGGACGTGCAGGCTCGCGTCGACCGCCTCTACCACGAGGCCGAGCAGGCGTCCGAGCGCTACAACGACGTCAGGATCAAGCTCGACGACCTCAAGGCTGACCTCGGTTCGGTGAAGGCCGACGAGGACCGCGCCGAGACGTCGCTCGAGGGCGTACGCCGTGACGCACGACGCGCGATCCTGCGCCAGTACGGCAACGGCGACCTCGGCGCCGTGACGCAGGTCGTCACC
>CALRVO020000116.1:0-9380 GCA_943371595.1 Sphingomonas paucimobilis | reverse complement strand
GCCCCCTGATCCGCGCGATCGCACGGAACATGGGGCCGCGTGGGCCTTGCCTTCCCGCAAACCGCGCGATCGCACGGAACGCGGGGGCTGCTGAGGGCTGGCCGTCCCGCAAGCCGCACGGACGGCGAGGCGCTGCTTGCCTCGCGGATGGACCTCGTCGGGGTCTTCGTCAGCATCGTCGAACGACGAGCCGTGCGCCGCAGAGTCCTCACGCCCGTCAAGGACGTCGACCTCGAGCTCCGCGACTCGATCGACGGCTGGAACGAACGATGAGGGGCGTCTAGCTGTGCGGGACGGCGTACCCGAAGCGCTCGTAGTCGGCGGCGTAGGTCTCCACGACCGCCTCGTGCAGGCGGGGCGTGATCGGCACGTCGCGCGACCGCAGCCCCGACCCGGGCGTGTTGACCGCCGCCAGGTCGGCCGTGAGCCCGATGCCGTGGTCGCGGCGCAGTGACGCGACGGCGGTGTCCAGACCGTCCTCGTAGCGGTAGACGACCATCCCCGGGGTGATGAACTCGTGCTGGGGGCGGACGTGGTTGTCGAGGAGGTAGGGGTCATCCACCCGACGGCCGAGCACGTCGAGGCCCCAGGTCTCGACCGAGGCGGGCGTGACCGCGGCGGCGTTGCGGCGGTGGCGGTAGAGGAACTCGGAGCGGAACCGCGCCAGCGGCTCGCGCACGACGGCGAAGGTCACCGCGAAGAGCTCGAGCCGGAACAGGTCGCCCAGCAGGCTGGCGTGCAGGTGCTGGGGCGAGCAACGGCGTACGACGCGCGCGCCCTTGGTCGGCGGCGCCACGTCGCGGTACATGAAGCCGTAGCCGCTGTCGGCGAACACCTGCTCGACCGCGGTGCCGCCCGTCTTGGGGACGTGCGCGAACAGCACGTGCTGACCGTCGCGGGAGAAGATGGGCACCCTGGATGATCCCACGCGGCGCAGGCCGCGCAGCGGTAGCGTGCCTCCGGGAGAGGGAGTGGGCACGATGAGGGATCCGAGGGAGCGCGCCCGCGGGCGCCGGTCAGTCCGGGTGCGGGTCGCCGCACTGGCCGCGACGCTGGCCGTCGCGCTGGCCGGTGCGCTGGCCGGGTGCGGGGCCGACAGCGACACGACGTCGGGAGCCGGGGCACCGCCGAGTCGGACCGACCCGTCGGCCCCGACCACGTCGTCGCCGTCCGAGTCGCCGTCGGAGTCGCCGGCGGCGCACGAGGGTCACTCCACCACCGCCGAGCCGGTCGCCAGGCCGCGCCCCCTGCGCGCCGGTGAGCGGCGTACGACGCTGAAGGTCCCGACCGCCTACACGCCGTCGCCCCCGACCGGCGTCGGGACCGACGACTACCGCTGCTTCCTGCTCGACCCGGGGCTGGCCGACGACGCCTGGCTGACCGGGACCGACATCCAGCCCGGCAACCCCGACGTCGTCCACCACGTGATCCTCTTCCGGGTCGACGGCTCGATGACTCGCGAGGCCGAGCGTCGTGACGCGGAGTCCGCCGACCCCGGGTGGACCTGCTTCGGCGGGATGGGGCTCGAGGGTGAGTTCGACGACCTCGACGACGCCTCCTGGCTGGGGGCGTGGGCGCCCGGCGGCCGCGAGACCGTCACCAGGTCCGGCTACGGGGTCCCGCTCGACCGCGGCGACAAGATCGTCATGCAGGTCCACTACAGCCTGCTGCTGCACCCCGAGGGCGACCTGTCCGACCGCTCGGCGACCCGCCTGCGGTGGACGCCCCGGGCGCGGTCGGACCTGCAGGAGATCCACACCGTCCTGCTGCCGGCCCCCGTCGAGCTGCCCTGCCGACCCGAGCACTCCTCAGGACCGCTGTGCACCCACGACGCCTCCGTCGAGGACGTCAAGGCACGGTTCGGCGAACGCGTGGGTCAGACGGCCAACGTCCTGCACCTGCTGTGCGGCACCCAGGTCGCGCCCACCGACACGACGACCTGCACCCGGCAGGTGACGCGACCGATGACGGTGCTCGGCGTCGCCGGCCACATGCACCTGCTCGGCCGCTCGATCACCGTCGAGAGCAACGCCGGCACCGCCGACGCGCGCACGCTGCTGGACGTCCCGATCTGGAACTTCGACGACCAGGCGGCCCGCCCCGTCGACGACCCGGTCCGCCTCGACGCCGGCGACACCCTCACCGTGACCTGCCACCACGACCAGTCCCTGCGCGACCTGCTCCCCGCCTTCGCCGGCACGGTGGACAAGTACGTCGTCTGGGGCGAGGGCTCTGCCGACGAGATGTGCCTGGGCATCGTGCAGGCCGTCTACGACGAGTAGGGGCAGGCTCTCAGCTGCGCCAGCGGCGGAACAGCCCGCCGCCGTCCTCGCCGTCGCGTCCGGTGCGAGCCTCCTCGAGCTGCTGCTCGAGCTCGTCGATCCGCTCGGTCAGCTCGGCGCGCACGTTGGCGCGGGTACGCCGGCGCACGTGCACCTCGCGGGTGCGGGTGTGGTCGAGCGCGACGGCGACGGCGTGGTCGTAGAGGCGCTGGTAGTCGGTGCGCAGCCGCTCCAGCGCCGCGGGCACGGCGGGGTCGGCCGGGTCGACGACGAGCCGGTTCATCTCCTCCCACACCCCCTCGGCGACGACGCGCAGCGTGTCGGGCACGTCGACGAAGTCCCAGGTGGTCTCGGAGCGGCGCAGCCCGGGGTCGATGAAGGCGTCGACCTGCGCGGCGCCGGCGCCGGTGAGGTCGAGGCCCAGGCCGAGGCGCTCGTCGACCGCCGAGACGGCCGAGCGCCAGTCGGCGAGGAGCTCGACGTACGACACGAAGACGCGGGGGTCGGGTCGGGTGACCTGCTCGGTGGTCAGGCACGCGTTGCACCAGGCCGCGACATTGGCGGTGGCCCGCTGGCGCCGGAAGGTCTCGTCCTGCCCGGCGATGTAGTGGGTGTCGCGCGACTTGGCGACCTCGACGGGGTGGCGCAGCATCGTGACGAACCCGATGCCGGCGCCCTGACGGGTCGCGGCGGCGCGCCAGAGCTCGTGGAACCACAGGACCCGGGGGTCCTTGACCAGCACCTGCGGGCGGGCGAGGGCCTCCCCCAGCCACGCGTCGAGCTCGTCGGCGTCGTCGTCCGTGGGCAGCTGGAGGGCGAGCTCGGCGGCCTCGGGCCGCGAGTCGAGGGTGCGGACGACGGGGTCGCGACGCAGCATCCGCTTGTGGAAGTCGACCACCCACTGCGACTCGTAGAACCCGCGCGGGTTGGTGTCGTCGGCCGGCACCTGCGGCTCGGGCAGGTGCAGCCCGAGCATCGTGAGGGCACCGGCGATCGTGCTGGTCCCGCTCCGGCCGGCTCCGGCGACCACGACGACGTTCTTCATGCGTTGTTCCCGTCTGGGGTGGGGGTCTCGGCCTCGCGCAGCTTGCGCCGCAGCTTGTCCAACCGCTGGTTCTTGACCGCGAGCCGCGCCTCGAGCTCGGTGCGCACCGCCTGCAGCTGCGAGGTGGTCTCGTCGGACACGATCGCCGCCGAGACCCGGTAGAGCTCGACGTACTCGGCCTGCAGGTCGTCGAGCGCCGCGATCGCCGGGGCGTCGTCGGGATCGTCGACCAGGGTGAGGGCGGCCGCCCAGGTGCGCTCGGCGAGGTCGACCAGCACCGGCGGCACCGAGAGCCCGTCCCAGGTGGTGGCCGAGCGGTTGAGCGAGCTGGTGACGAAGTCGTCGACGGGGTGGGGCCCGCTCAGGTCGCCCGGGTCGACCCCGACCTGCGCACAGGCCCGCGTCATCGCGGCGCGCCAGTCGCCGACGAGGTCCTCGTAGGGCACGAAGGCCCGCGGGTTGCCGCGCGTCGCACGCTCGGTGACGAAGACGGAGTTGACCCACGCGGCGACGTTGGCGGTCTCGCGCTGGCGCCGCAGCTCGTCGGGGCGCCCGGAGAGGTAGGCGGAGTCGCGCGAGCGGACCACCTGGGTGGGGTGGCGCAGCATCGTCAGGCTCGCGAGCTCGGCACCGGCCGCCCCGACGACCCGCTCCCACAACGGGTAGACCCAGTAGGCGCGGGTCTCCTTGATCACGACCACGTCGTCGTCGGGTCGCTGCTCGAGCTCGGCGGCGAGCCAGGAGCGCAGCTCCTCCTCGCGCTCGGGCGTGACGTCGGCCATCGCGATGTCGCCGGCGTGCGGACGGCCGTCGATGGTGCGGACCGGGATCGCGTTGAGCCAGTGCTTGTGGAACTCCGAGACCCACAGCGGCTCGTAGTAGCCGCGCGGGTTGCGCTCGTCGGCCTCGACCTCGGGCTGCGGGACGTGGAACCCGAACCGTTTCAGCGTTCCCGCCGCGCTGCTGGTGCCGCTGCGACCGGAGCCGGTGACGACGAGGACCTTCTTCACGGACGCGAGGCTATAGGACGGAGTTGGGCACGAACCTCGGCAGTGGGTCGGGGTCGCCGGCGACCGGGCGGACGTACTCGAACCCCGAGGTGAGCACGACCTCCCACGTCGGCTCGAGCGCCCGGCGTACGTCGTCGGCGCAGGTGGCGTGCAGCGGCGGGGCGTGGAACGCGTTGCGGGCGACCTCGTCGGCGGTGCCGACGAAGGCGATCGGCCGGCCCAGCGACGTGCCGCACCCGCCACAGACCCGGGACAGGGCGCACTGGGTGACCGTGCGGCGTACCAGTGCGCCCTCGTCCCAGGCGAAGAGCGCGCTCACGCGCGGGAGTCGGCCTTGGAGCGCGACCAGCCGCCGAGCTCGGTACGACGCTGCTGGCGCTCCTCGTGGTTGTGCAAGCGGCTCTGCTCGACGGTGATGTTCTTGCCCGTGGGCGGGCGGTCGTCCTTGGTGAACTTGTTGGGCAGGGCGAGCTTGTGGATGGTGCGCAGCACCTGGCCGTACTGCTTGTGCAGCGGGCCGGTGGTGTAGGGGATGCCGTACTTGTCGCACAGCGCGCGGATCTCGGGCGAGATCTCGCCGTAGTGGTTGCTGACCAGGTCGGGGTAGAGGTGGTGCTCGATCTGGTAGCCCAGGTTGCCGCTCATGATGTGCAGCAGGGTGCTGCCCTCGAAGTTGGCGGTACCGAGGATCTGGCGCAGGTACCACTCCGCGCGGGTCTCGTCCTCGAGCTCGTCCTCGGTGAAGTGCAGCGCCCCGTCGGGGAAGTGGCCGCAGAAGATGATCATGTAGGACCACACGTTGCGCATGAAGTTGGCCGCGACGTTGGCCTTCATCGTGGACTTCCACTCCTTGCCGCTCAGCGCGGGGTAGAGCACGTAGTCCTTGAACATCT
Source organism: Sphingomonas paucimobilis (assembly GCA_943371595.1). Lineage (GTDB taxonomy): Bacteria > Actinomycetota > Actinomycetes > Propionibacteriales > Nocardioidaceae > Nocardioides. The sequence goes on along the minus strand of CALRVO020000116.1, from coordinate 4,150 downwards.
GGTTGCGCCCCTTCTTCGCGATCTGCTTGAGCTGGCGCTTCATCTCCTGCGGGTCCTTCTTGCCCTTGCGGATCGCCTCGAGGTCGAGGTCGTGCAGGGCGACGCCCCACTGGAAGAGCCCGGCGAGCAGGGCGTTGTAGACCGGCTGACCCAGGTTGACCGGGTGCCACTTCTGCTCGCGCGCCATCCGCAGGACGCCGTAGCCGATGTCGTTGTCGAAGCCGAGGACGTTGGTGAACTGGTGGTGGATGTAGTTGTGGCTGTGCTTCCACTGCTCGGCGGGCTGGCCGGTGTCCCACTCCCAGGTGGAGGAGTGGATCTCGGGGTCGTTCATCCAGTCCCACTGGCCGTGCATGACGTTGTGGCCGATCTCCATGTTCTCGAGGATCTTGGCCAGGCCGAGCGAGATCGAGCTGGCCGCGAGGATGGGCCGGCGGTACCTCGCCTCGAGCGGCGAGCTCACGATCATGCCGATACGGGCCGCGGCCGCCATCCACCGCTGGGTGCGGATCACCCGGCGGATGTAGGCCGCGTCCTTGGCTCCCCGGGCCTGCTCGACCCGCTCGCGGATGCTGTCGAGCTCGCGCCCGATCGCCTCCACGTCCTCCTCGGAGAGGTGGCAGTACTCCTTGACGTCCGCGATGGCCACGGGTGTCCCTTCGGTTGTCGGGTGTGCTGGCTGGTCGGGCTGGTCGGGCTTCAGATGTTGAGCACGCAGGCGCCGACCGGGACGGTCACGCACGTCTGCACCTGCTCGTTGGGCTGGTCGTACTCGTCGCCGTTGCGCAGGTCCTTCACGGTGCCGGAGATCTTGGTGACGGTGCAGGTGTGGCAGATGCCGACGCGACAGCCGTAGGGCATCCCGACCCCGGCCTTCTCGCCGGCCTCGAGCACCGTCGTGGCGCCGTCGGCCTCGGCCTCGCGACCGGAGTTCTGGAAGGTGATGGTGCCGCCCTCGCCGCCGTCGGTGCCGACCTGCAGCGAGAACCGCTCGATGTGCAGCTGGTCCTCGAGGTCGGCTGCGTCCCAGTGGCTCTCGACGGCGTCGAGCATGGGCGCCGGGCCGCAGGCCCACGTCTCGCGCTCACGCCAGTCGGCGACGGTCCGGTCGAGGTCGCCGAGGTCGAAGATGCCCCGGTCCTCGGAGAACCACTCGTGCACGGTGAGGGTGGGGTGCTTGGCGTGGAGGTCCTGCAGCTCGGAGCGGAAGATCATCCGCTCCGGCGTCGTCGAGGAGTAGTGCAGGACGACGTCGCTCATCGTGCCGCGGCGGTCGAGGGTGCGCAGCATCGACATGACCGGCGTGATGCCGCTGCCGCCGACGAGGAAGAGCGACTTGGCCGGCGGCGGGTCGGGCAGCACGAAGTCGCCGTTGGGGGTGGCGAGCCGCACGATGGTGCCGGGCTCGAGGCCGTTGACCAGGTGGGTCGACAAGAAGCCCTCGGGCATGGCCCGCACCGTGATCGCCAGGTTGCGACCCGAGCGCTTGGGCGGCGAGCTCACCGAGTAGGAGCGCCAGTGGAACTTGCCCTCGACCTCGACGCCGATCCCGACGTACTGCCCGGGACGGTGCTCGTAGCGCCAGCCCCAGCCCGGCCGGATCACCAGCGTGGCGGCGTCCTCGGTCTCGGGGATGACCTCCTCGACGCGGCCCCGCAGCTCGCGCGAGCTCCACAGCGGGTTGAGCAACGTGAGGTAGTCGTCGGGCAGCAGGGGGGTCGTCAGCTTGTCGGCGCTCTTGCGCAGCCGCTCCCAGCTGAGCTTGCCCTGCGGGGGCTTGGTGTCGCTCGTCACGGGTTCAGTGAACATGTGTTTACTGGATCGCGTCAACGAATCCGCCGATCTGCGCCACCCAGTCACCCCGACGGGCGAGGGGCCCGGACCACGCCGGCCCTGCCCTAGGCTCGTTCGCTTCGGACCCGTCGACCCGTCGACCCGGAGGTGGCGCATGACGACGCACGGACTGAAGGGCCGCGCCCGGTCGTTCGCCGGCCGGAGTGCTCGCCGTGGTCTGGTGCCGGTGCGCCGCGTGGCTGCCGCGGCGGTCGACCGCTACCCGTCGCTCGGGCCGCGCACGGCGCGCTGGAGCTGGCTGTGGCAGCCGCAGTGGAGCCGCCGTCACCTCGAGCGGTTCTACGCCGACGCTGCGGACCCGTTCGGTTTCGACCGCGAGCCGGGTGAGCGCACCAAGTACGAGCTGACCCTCGGCCTGCTCCCGGACGACCACTACGCGCGGGCGCTCGAGATCGGCTCGGGCGAGGGGTCCTTCACCGAGCTCCTCGTCGACCGCTGCGACGCGGTCGTCGGCGTGGAGCTCTCCGAGATCGCCGTGGCCCGCGCATGCGAGCGGCTGGCCGGTCGCCCGGAGGTGACCTTCGAGCGCCGTGCCATCCCCTTCGACCTCCCCGAGGGGACCTTCGACCTCGTGGTGGCCTCGGACGTCCTCTACTACATGGAGCCCGAGGTCTTCGACCGCGGACTCCCCCGCATCGCCGACCTCCTGCGGCCGGACGGCGTCCTGGTGATCGTGCACTTCTGCGGGGACTTCGGCGCGCCGCTCTCGGGCGACGAGGTGCACGACCGGGTGGCCCGGACGGCTCCGACCCTGGGGCTCGAGCGTCGACCGGACGTCGAGTTCCCCTACCGCGGTCCGCGCGACGGCGGCTACCGGGCCGACGTCTACGTCAGGTTTGCCTGAGAGGTGCGAGCGACTCGCTGTTCGGCAAGGTCGGGCGATCCACGGTGATCGAGGTGCGAGGCCGCCCGCGGCCGAGCCTCGAGATCTCCCCCACCGACGCCGCCAGAGCGACCACCCGGGTTGGCAGCGGTCCTCACCGGGTCTCGAGGCTCCTCGCTAGCGCTCGTCGCAGCTCGACCAGCGTGTGAGCGGGTGCCCGACCGTCGGCACGTGCGGGTGTATCCGCACACGATGCTCGGTCTCGTCCGCGTCGCGCCACGGCGTGCCGCCGGTCAGCCGTCTCGACGGTTTCCGTCGGAGTCCCAGTGCTCGGCGACCTTCTTGCTCGGCTGCACCCGCGGCGGCTCGCCCGGCATCTTGGGGTAGTCGGGAGGAAAGCTGAGCTCGACGGCGCCCTGCTCCTCCCATAGGTCGAGCAGCGGCTGCAACGAGTAGGCCGTGTCGTCCATCGGGGCCCAGGGGTCGCCGTCGGCGACGCGGTCGGGCACCGAGAAGAGGGTGAAGTCCTTGGGGTCGCGCAGGTCGGCGAGCTCGGCCCAGGTCAGCGGCGTCGAGACGGGCGCGCCGGGGATCGGACGCAGGGAGTAGGCCGAGGCCATCGTGCGGTCGCGGTTGTTCTGGTTGAAGTCGACGAAGATCCGCTCTCCCCGCTCCTCCTTCCACCACTCCACGGTGACGCCGTCGTCGCGGCGGGCCAGCTCGCGGCCGAAGGCGATGGCGGCGTGGCGTACGTCGGTGAACTCCCAGTCGGGGCGGATCCGCACGAACACGTGGACCCCGCGGTTGCCGCTGGTCTTGGGGTAGCCGACCAGCCCGAGCTCACGCAGCAGCTCGTCGGCCAGCCCCGCGACCCGGACGGCGTCGGCGAAGGTCGTGCCGGGCTGGGGGTCGAGGTCGATGCGCAGCTCGTCGGGCCGGTCGACGTCGCTGCGGCGCACGGGCCACGGGTGGAAGGTCAGCGTGCCCATGTGGGCGCACCACACCGGTACGGCGATCTCGGTGGGGCAGATCTCGTCGGCCTGCCGGCCGCTGGGGAAGGTGATGCGCACCGACTCGAGGTAGTCGGGCGCCCCCTTGGGCACCCTCTTCTGGTAGAACGCGTCGGCGTCCTTGTCCTGCGGACCGGTGGCCAGCTTCATGCCGTCGCGCACCCCCGAGGTCCAGCGCTCGAGCGCGGTCGGCCGGTCGCGCAGCGCCCGCATCAGCCCGTCCTCGACGCTCGCGAAGTACTGCGCCACCATCAGCTTGGTGACCTCGGGCGTGCGGTCGGTGGCCTCGTAGATCACGCGGTCGGAGCTCGAGACGCGGACGCTGCGGCCGCCCGCCTCGACCTCGGCGGCAGGGGTCTTGGCCATGCGCCGACCGTACTCGACCAGACCGGGGTCAAGGCGCACCCAGCGCTGCCGATGCTCCCTGTGGCGGTCTCGGACGTCGCCCCCTCGTGCACCCCAC
>CALRVO020000115.1:0-9471 GCA_943371595.1 Sphingomonas paucimobilis | reverse complement strand
CGAACCAGGAGTTCTCAGGGATGTTCACGGTGTAGTCGCAGCTCCACACGCTGCCTTCGGACAAGTCGTGACCCTCCCACAGTGGCGACCCTGCCGGCGGCTGGGGCTGCACCTGGAAGGCGTAGCACCCATGTCCGGCGTCCCAAGTTCCCCCGTACTCGTCGTTGCAGGGCACCTCCCTGTCACCGTCGAAGCAGCCGACCGGCTCACTGCCGCCATCACCGCCATCGTCGCCGGGGTCGTCCCCACCGGGCTCGCCAGGATCAGAGACAGGAATGCAGATCCAGCCGCCCGGAATCTCCGACGGTGACTCCCCCGGCGGGCATGCCGGTGGGTCTGCGGCGGCAGGCGAACCAGTCGCTGCCAAAACCACCAGGACGCCTGTGAGTAGGGCGAGCGCTGCGACAATCGGCTTCACGGCCTGCATGGCCGGGCCTTTCCGCTCGAAGCGTCGACAACGCCGTAGATCAGCCAGTCACTGCCCTCTGGCTTCTCGAGAGTGATCGTCCGAAGGTTCGGCATCTGCTGCCACTTCACAGGCTGCGCCGCCTCGCCGCGCTGCGTCACCTTCACCGTCGTGTAATCCACACACTGATCGATGACGACAGAGAAGCCAGTGTCGCTGATGGACTTGGCTCGGGACCAGTAGACGTCGGCCAAGCCCTCTACCTGCACGTCCACCTGCTCGTAGCTGGACAGCAATCGGAGCCGGCCCTGCCACAACGGCGACGGGTAGTACTGCTTGAAGATTGCTTCGGCTCGATCAGTCACCTTGCCGGCGGCCCAGATCGGTTCACTGCGAGTCTCGTACTCCTCGTAGCGCGAGATCGCCGCTTCGTAGGCGTCGAGCTGGGCGGGGGTGTACTTGCCCTTCCAGCCGGTCTCTATGGAATTGAACTCAGTCGGCGATGGGCTCTGCGCGGTGGGGGCGATGGAGGTTGGCGTGGTCTCAGGCTCGTCCTCACCTCCCCCGCAGCCAGCCAAGGTGGCGAGTAGCGCGATCAAAATGGCCGCGGCTGCGATTCGTCGTGGGGACAGCATCAGAAACGACCTCCCGAGTGAGCGGTTCTGTAATTCGGTATGTTATGGCGTTTTCCGCGGTCTGGCTCTGCCGAGCGGTTGCGCCAGGCGGCAGAGTTTGACCGTCGGCTTGTTTTCCTCGCTTCCACCACAGACACCTCGGGGCGGTCGACAGGTCGTCACCTCGGTCTCCTAGGACCCTTTCGGCCGTCGCGGCGATCACTCGGCTCCCAAGTTGGCGCATCGCCACTAGTGCCGGTTGGCGCATTCGCGACGGTGCGCAGTCGACTCCCCGAGTGGCCAGGTCACGCCCCGGTCCGTGCGATCGAGCAATCAGCACTGCGCAACTGACTGGTTTCCTGGGCATTATCCTTTGGTGATCGGGCGCGTCCTCTTGACGCACTCTATCTCGTTAAGTGCGAAAGCGATAGGGAGCTCTGGGTCGGGCACAATGCGGACGTGCCACGACTCTCGATGCCCGGAGATATGCCCGAGGAGGTGCTCTCCGCCATCGAGGTCATCGGCAACAACGTGCGCACTGAGATCCTGCGACGCCTGGCGCGGGAGGCGCTGACCGCCGGGAACCTTGCCGAGCAGATCGGAGTACACGTGGGGAGTGTTCACCGACACCTTGCGATGCTCGAGCAGCACGAACTGGTCGCTACCGATGTCGACCCGGGCAAGCGCCGCGGGCAGATGGTGCTGTGGCGCACCAACACCACGAAGGTGGCCGAGTGGGCTGAGGTGTGGGGGCGCTACACGTCGGGCGCGGCTGACTGAGATTGCTCTGCCTGGGCCTGGGCCTGGGCCTGGGCCTGGGCCTGGGCCAGGGCCTGGGCCAGGGCCAGCGCGTCACTGACGGTGCCGACTGAGACACCAAGCCTCTGAGCGATCGCGTGTAGGTCCCGCGCGCTGGGCGGTCTCACCCAGGAGCCTGACTCCCACCGCGCGTAGCTGCGGCCAGAGATATGGGCCGCGACTGCTACCTCAACTGCTGAAAGGCCGGCGGCGTACCGCAGTGCTCGGAGACCGAGGCGCTCGTGGTCGCCGACGAGCAGCTCGACGACCGGGATGTTGAGGACGCGCGCTAGTCGTGCCAACGATTCGGGCCGGGGCTTGTCGAGCCCCAGCTCCCAACGCGAGACACGTTCCCCGCCGGCGACACCGACCAGGCGCGCGACTTGGTGCTGGGTAAGTCCCATCCTTTCCCGGGCTGACCGCAGAGCCGCGGGGTCGATGCCGGAGCTCATCATCCGACCGCCGCCACCGCCGGCGCGATGATGTGACCGCCGGCTGCGACGGCCCGCAGATGCAGATCTGTGGGCGGCACAGCGATGTCCGGCAGCTGGGTTTCGATGCCGGGTTCCGGTGTGATGCTCGGTGTCATCGAGCGGCTACCGTCGCTGGGCTCGAGTCCCACAGAGCGCTGGCCATGCTCTGGGCCGCACGACGCCGCAAGTCATCGACTGCGTGCGTGTAGCGCTGGGCGGTCGCCATCTCAGTCCAACCCATGACCGCCATGAGCGTTCGGATGTCGGTCCCCTGAAGCAGGAGGAGGGTCGCTGCGGTGTGTCGCGCATCGTGTAGACGGACACGTCGGACTCCGGCCTTGGTGAGGAGCATGCTCCACTCGTCGTTGTCCCGCCTGGGATCGATCAGTCCGCCTCTCGCACTGGCGAAGACCAGGTCGGGGTGGCGGAGCGGCTCGGGGTTCGCGGCGACGCGGCGGCGAAGAGACACGGTCCGGTGAATTCGAAGCTCGTCGATCAGGGGTGCCGGTATGACGATGGTGCGGCGTGACGCGCTCGTCTTCGGTTCGACCAGCTGCAGACCCCCGTCGTGTCGTTGCGAGCACTCGGCGCCGCGTCTGGACCCGCAGGTGGCCGGGCCCTGCGGCGTCGAGGCGCATCCGTGCCGCCAGGTGAGCCGTTGCACCGAGCGGCGCACCGTGAGTGTGCCGCCGTCAAGGTCGAGATCGGACCACATCAGGCCGAGCGCTTCACCTTGACGCAGTCCCAGGGCGAGTGCGATGGACCAACGAGGCGGGTTCGAGGTGGTCTGCGCGGCGTTCAAGACCCGCTTGCTCTCTTCGATGCTCAGCGGGTTGACCTCGACGTGCTGCCGACGCGGTGGTCGCGCGACCGCAACGGGGTTCAGCACGAGGCGGCGTCGTCGTACTGCTTCGTTAAGGGAGGCTCGAAGCACGCGGTGCACCGCGCTGACGGTGTGGGTCGAGGCCCCGTTGGCGATGAGGTTTGCGTAGAGCGATTCACAGTCCTCCGGCTGGAGATCGCTGAGGCGAAGTCCTCCGATGTTCGGGATCACATGCAGGCGCATCTGGCTGCGGTAGGTCGCCTGGGTCTTGGGCCGGGTGACGTTGGGGACGATGGTCTCGAGCCAGTGCTCGACCCACTCGGTGAGGGTGGGATCGTGCTGGGTCTGCCAACGCCGTTCGCCGGAGTCTCGACTCCGTTCGGTCTCGCGTACCGCTTCGCGCAGGGCGGACTTGGTGGCGCGTTGCAGGTGCCGGCGCCGGGGAGTTCCATCGGGGCGGCGGCCCACAGTGACTCGCGCGTGCCACTGCCCATCGGCTCCTCGGTAGAGGCTGGGCGCGGTCTGCTCTGGTGTCTTACGCGGACGTGGCATCGTCGTCCTCCTGGTGCCGCTCGGTGTGGCCGGCGATAAACCGCGCGAGTTCGGCGCGCTCGACACGTACGCATCGGCCGAACCGCACGGTCCGGATCTCGTGCGCGGCGATGTGGCGCTCCACGCTGCGGCGCGCGCATCTCAGCTCCGCGGCAACTTCGTTGAGGGTCAGGAGCAGCGGTCCGGTGGGGGTCTCGGGCTCGCCATGATCGATGTCTGCTGGGCCTGGCCTGAAGATCGATGCCGGAGCAGCGGGCGAACGACGGCGGGCGCCGACGGACGGGCTGTCGGCTGCGCTGGTGATGGACGGAGCGGTCACGTCAGATGAGTGCTTCATGGTCGCCTAGGTCCGCGGGCCGGGCCGGAGCGATCAAGGGACGCGACTGAATGCCCAGCCATACGGCTCGGCACGAGACGCCGGGGCTCGTCATGTATTTGAGCCGGATTGTGAGCCGGAAACCTTGCGCCGGTGATGTCGGATCGCGAGGTGCTGGCGACGTTCTCCCAGGTCATACGGTGAAACCGATCTGTGCGCCTGTAGGGATTCGAACCCCAAACCTTCTGATCCGTAGTCAGATGCTCTATCCGTTGAGCTACAGGCGCATGTCTGCCGGGCTCGCCGGAAGACTGGACGAGAATAGCCGAACGCCCAGACGAAGCCGAATCGGTGTCCCCCGCGACGCCGCGAGGAAGCGCTCTGCGCGGCCGCCGCAGAGGCAGTGTGACCTGGGCCACGGCCCTTGGATCGGTCCAATATGTGCACTCCGCCACTCGGGTTAGCCTCGCTGAGCCCGATCGCGGCAAAGGTGCCAGGCGATCCAACCACGACTCCACGACACACCGTCGACACGCTCGACGGCCGGCTCCGGGCAGTCCCCGGCGTCGCGATTGCGCGAGAGGGACCACGGCATGACCGCCACGCAGGACCGCAGCACGACCGACCAGAACCCGGCTCCGACGAGCCACCAGGGGATCCTCGACTTCGTCGCCGAGGTCGCCGAGCTGACCCAGCCCGACGCCATCCACTGGTGCACCGGCTCCGACGAGGAGTGGACCGAGCTGACGCAGGCCCTCATGGCCACCGGCACGTTCACCCAGCTCGACCCGGCGATCAAGCCCAACTCCTTCTACGCCGCCAGCGACCCGATCGACGTCGCGCGCGTCGAGGACCGCACCTACATCTGCTCGGTCGACGAGAAGGACTGCGGGCCCACCAACAACTGGATGCAGCCCGACAAGATGAAGGACCTCATGCGCGGGCTGTACGCCGGCTGCATGAAGGGCCGCACGATGTACGTCATCCCCTTCGTCATGGGTCACCTCGAGGCCGAGAAGCCGATGTTCGGCATCGAGCTCACCGACTCGGCGTACGTCACCGCCTCGATGCGCGTCATGGCGCGCATGGGCAGCCACGTGCTCGACAAGATGACCGAGCTCGACGCGCCGTTCGTGCAGGCCATCCACTCGGTCGGCATGCCGCTGGCCGACGGCCAGGACGACGTCCGCTGGCCCTGCAACGACACCAAGTACATCGTGCAGTTCCCCGAGGAGCGCGCGATCTGGTCGTTCGGCTCCGGCTACGGCGGCAACGCCCTGCTCGGCAAGAAGTGCTACGCCCTGCGCATCGCCTCCGTCATGGCCCGCGACGAGGGCTGGCTGGCCGAGCACATGCTCATCCTCAAGCTCACCAGCCCCCAGGGCGTCACCAAGTACGTCGCCGCGGCCTTCCCCAGCGCCTGCGGCAAGACCAACCTGGCCATGCTCAAGCCGACCATCCCGGGCTGGAAGGTCGAGTCGATCGGCGACGACATCGCCTGGATGCGCATCGGCGAGGACGGCCGCCTGTGGGCCGTCAACCCCGAGTACGGCTTCTTCGGCGTCGCGCCCGGCACCAACGAGCACACCAACCCGCACGCGATGGCCACGATCAACAAGGGCAACTCGGTCTTCACCAACGTCGCGCTCACCGAGGACGGCGACGTCTGGTGGGAGGGCCTGGAGAACCCGCCGGCCAAGGCCACGTCGTGGAAGGGCGAGGAGTGGACCCCCGAGTCCGACTTCGAGTCCAGCCACCCCAACAGCCGCTACTGCACCCCGATCAAGCAGTGCGACATCCTCGCCCCCGAGTTCGACGACCCGCGCGGCGTCCCGATCGACGCGATCCTCTTCGGCGGACGCCGCAAGACGACCGTCCCGCTGGTCTTCGAGGCCCGCGACTGGGCCCACGGCACCTTCCTCGGCGCGACCCTGTCGTCGGAGACCACCGCCGCCGCGGTCGGGGCGACCGGCATCGTGCGCCGCGACCCGATGGCGATGCTGCCCTTCATCGGCTACAACGCCGGCGACTACTTCAGCCACTGGATCAACGTCGGCAAGAACAACGACGAGGCCAAGCTGCCCCGCATCTTCTACGTCAACTGGTTCCGCCGCGACGACGAGGGCGGCTTCCTGTGGCCCGGCTTCGGCGAGAACAGCCGCGTGCTCAAGTGGGTCGTCGAGCGCATCGACGGCCAGGCCGCCGCGGTCGAGACCCCCATCGGCCACGTGCCGGCCCCGGGTTCGCTCGACGTCGACGGGCTCGACATGACGCCCGAGGCCCTCGAAGCGGCGCTGCACATCGACGCCGACGAGTGGAAGGCCGAGATCCCGCAGATCCAGGAGTGGTTCGAGAAGTTCGGCGACGACCTCCCCGCCGTTCTCTGGATCGAGCTCGACGGCCTCAAGGCGCGCCTCGACGCCTGACCCGGTCTCGAGGCTCGCTTCGCTCGCACCTCGACCACCGTTCCGGTCGTACGACGGCCCCTCACCCCGATAGTCGGGTGGGGGGCCGTCGCCGTCGATAGGGTGAGCGCACTCGGGACGGGCGGCACGACACAGGAGGCAACGGCAGTGACCTACGGCCCCGACGAGCGTGCCCTGTTCAACGACGCCGCCGTGTCGCTCTACGACGCGATCGTGATGAACGAGGGCCTCGCGGCCACCGATCCACGCATCGCCGACGGCGCTGCGGACCGTCCGGCCTTCGACCTGCTCGTCGACCTCGGCCTGCTGCAGCTCGACCGCGAGTCGGAGCGCTGGTTGCCCGAGGACCCCAACACCGTCCAGTCGCGCGTGGTCTCGCCGTTGAGCCAGCAGGCCGCGCAGCTGCTCGAGGAGTCGTCGCAGTGGTCACGGGCCTTCGGCTCGCTGAGCCAGTCGTGGCGGCGCTCCCCGCTCGCGCAGGCACGCGGCCCCTTCACCTACGTGTCGGGCGACGCCATCGGCCCCTTCATCGCCGGCCTGGTCGCCGAGGCCGAGGAGGAGATGCTCACCGCCCAGCCCCAGGCCGGGCGCGACGCCGCGTCGCTGGCCGCCGCGGCCCTGCGCGACACCGCCGCGCTCGAACGCGGCATGAAGATGCGCACGCTCTACCAGCACAGCGCCCGGCGCAGCGCGTTCACCGCCAAGTACGTCGCAGCCGTCTCGGAGCGGGGCGCCGAGGTGCGCACCCTCGACGAGTTCTTCAACCGGATGATCGTCATCGACCGCCGGGTCGCCATCATCCCGGCCAGCGACGACCTGACCACCGCCGTCGCCGTGCGCGAGCCGTCGGTGGTGACCTACCTCGTCGACATCTTCGAGCGCACCTGGGAGCGCGCCCGCCCCTTCACCAACCGCGAGTCGACGACGCTGAAGGACATCGCCGCCGAGCAGCGCGCGATGACGATCCGGATGCTGATCGAGGGCCACTCCGACCCCGTCAGCGCCAAGCGGCTCGGGGTCAGCCCACGCACCTACGCCGGCTACGTCGCCGACCTCAAGGCGGAGTACGAGCAGGAAACCCGCTTCCAGCTCGGCTACGCGATGGGCCGGGCGGGCGTCTCCGGGCAGGAGCCCGTGGACGCAGACGACGCCTGACCCCGAGGAGGGGCCAGGCGTCGGTCGTCAGGTGCTGCGCGTCAGGGAGTGCCGGGGCGGCACATGCCGCCACAACCCCAGCTGGAGTCGCCGTAGGCGTGGGCGGACGGAGCCGACAGGGCGACGAACGAGGCACCGAGAACCGTGGCGGCCACGGTGAGGGCGAGCTTGCGTGCGATCTTCATGGGATTTCACACCTTCTGGTCTCGGGCCCACGGAATGGCCCGTGATCGGATTGTCGGGTGCCACGGCCTGGGATTGCCAGACAGATGGCAGTGCGGCTTTGTGCAATGCAGCGATGTGCAAAGAGTTGCAGTCCGAGCCCTGCCGTGTCGCGTCCTACCCATGCAAGCATCACTTCACACCTGGCGCCACCGGGAGGTTCCGGGAGGTTCTGGGACGGTCCCGGCCGACCGCGTCGGACCCCACGCACAGAACCGCCGCCCCTCGCCCGAGACGGGTCGTGGTGCGGCGGTTTCGTGGTCTTGCTCTGTCCCCGGATCTGCATCCGGGGCCCGGTGGCGGAGGCGGAGGGATTTGAACCCTCGATGGGGTTGTAGCCCCAAACCCGCTTAGCAGGCGGGCGCCATAGACCGGACTAGGCGACGCCTCCCCACTGCCGTGCATGCACGTCAGCGGCCTCAGGCTACAAGGCGTGGCCGCGGCGGGGCCAATTGGATCGCCGTCAGGTCGTCCGTCGGGTCAGTCGCGACGGCGCATGGCCCGGTCGAGACGGAGCCGTACGTCGTCGGCGAACTGCTCGCGGTCGACGGCGAGCATCTCGACGGGGATCGACGTGGTGGTGCCGTCGTGCCGGTCGAGCACCAGGCACGGCACCCCGCGGGGGTGGTCGGTCGACGCCTCGCTGACCTCGTCCCACCGCCCCTCGGCCACCCCGACACCACGCACGAACCGCACCCGGTAACCCGTGTCGGTGAGCCGGACGACGTAGGCCCGCGACCGCAGCCAGCTCGCCGTACCGAGGACAGCGAGCAGGCCGAGCACGACGACCACCACGACCAGGTCGGCCGGCCACTCCAGGGCCAGCGAGACGGCGGTGTAGCCGAAGGCCACCACGGCGAGGACCACGAGGCCGAGCCCCACGAGACGAGCGGCGAAAGCCGGCGCGAGGCGGTAGTCGACGAGGTCGGGCTGGTCCATGGGACCATCATCGCGCGCGCTTGCCTCGGCCGACGACGACGGTCATGCTCGTGAGGAGCGTCACCATCACCCCCGGCCGGGAGGCACCCCCCACATGGCAGCGACCAGCGCGACCCTGACGGCTGCGTTGCGCGCGCTCGCCGCCGCCAACGAGGCCCCCGGGCGCGAGGGTCCCGGCCTGGGCAGCTGGCGCTGGACGATGCGGCAGCGGATGACCGCGGTGCGCGACGCGCTGCTCGAGGAGCTGCCGCCCGGTGACGACGGCAGCGGCGAGGGCTGGCTGGCCGCGCGCGGGGGTACGGCGTTCCGCGAGCGCAACGCGCTGCTGATGCGCCTGGGGGCGCTCGGGTCGCGCGTGCTGGAGGACGCCGACGTCGGCGCCGTGCGCGCCGAGGTCGCGCGCCTGGTCACCGACGTCACCCGCCACCTGCAGCGCATCCACGACCTCGCCTACGACGCGGTCGAGATCGAGCTCGGCGGCAGCGAGTAGGTCGGCTGCTGCGGTCGGGTGGTCTCGAGACGGTTGCCAGCGCAACCTCCTCGACCACCGTGTGCTGCGGCCGGGTGGTCTCGAGACGGTTGCCAGCGCAACCTCCTCGACCACCGTGCGGTGCGGCCGGGTGGTCTCGTGACGGTTGCCAGCGCAACCTCCTCGACCACCGTGGGGTGCGGTGGGGTGGGGTGGTTTCGAGGCTCGTTGCTAGCGCTCCTCGCACCTCGACCACCGTGATCGACGCCGTGTGAGAG
>CALRVO020000114.1:0-9481 GCA_943371595.1 Sphingomonas paucimobilis | reverse complement strand
CCCGATGGTCGGGCTGCTCGGCTCGGGCTTCAAGGCGTCGGTGCGGATGGTGGTGGCCGAGATGGGCTTCGACGCCGACCCGCGCATCGAGGCACTGCAGGAGGTCGCGGTCGCCACGCAGCCCATCGACTCGCCGATCGGCGTGATCGAGCCGGGGCTCGTGGCCGCGCGGCGCTTCCACTGGCGCGCCCTGGTCGACGGCGTCCCGGTCGTGACGGCGACCGTCAACTGGTTCATGGGCGAGGAGCACCTCGACCCGCCGTGGGAGTTCGGGCCCGAGGGTGAGCGGTTCGAGGTCGAGGTCACCGGTGACCCCGACGTCAAGGTCATCTTCAAGGGCCTGCAGCCCGAGTCGATCGAGGAGGGCCTGGTCCGCAACCCTGGCATCGTGGTGACGGCCAACCACTGCGTCAACGCGATCCCCTACGTCGTGGCTGCCGAGCCCGGGATCCGCACCTACCTCGACCTCCCGCTGCTCGCCGGCCGGGCCGCACCCCACCTCGGCAGCCACCGGGCCGGGAGGGCGCAGTGATCCTCGACCGCTTCCGGCTCGACGGGCAGGTCGCGGTGGTCACCGGCGCCGGACAGGGCATCGGGCGGGGCATCGCGATCGGCCTGGCCGAGGCCGGGGCCGACGTGGTCGTCGGGTCCCGCACGCAGGCCGACCTCGACGAGGTCGTCGCCCGGATCGAGGAGACCGGCCGCCGTGGGCTCGCCGTGGTGACCGACGTCCTGGTCGACGACGACCGCCGTCGGCTGGTCGAGGCCGCGGTGACGACGTACGGGCGGCTCGACGTGCTGGTCAACAACGCCGGCGGGTCGGGTCCGCGACCGGCCATGGCCACCTCGGAGCGGTCCTTCGAGCAGGCGTTGCGGTTCAACGTCACGCAGCCGTTCCTGATGAGCCAGCTCGCCGCCCGCGCGATGGTCGACACCGCCGGCGGCGGCTCGATCGTCAACGTCTCCTCGCGCTCGGCCGACCTGGTGATGGCCTCCTTCGTCGCGTACGGCGCCGGCAAGGCCGCGCTCGACCAGATGACCCGCAACCTCGCCACCGAGCTCGCGCCCCGGGTGCGCGTCAACGCCCTCGGCGTCGGTGGCGTGGCCACCGCCGGGCTCGACGTGGTGCTCACCGACGACGCGTTGCGCGCGCAGTTCGAGGCCCACACCCCGATGCGCCGCCCCGGCACGCCCGACGACGTCGCGGCCGCGGCCCTCTACCTCGCCTCCCCGGCCTCGGCCTGGGTCACCGGCACGGTGCTGCGCGTCGACGGGGGGTGCGCGCGGCCCGCGATCGACGTACCGGTCCCGCCGCTCGAGCCCACCCCGCCCGCCCCGTGAGCGGGTTGCGCGAGCGCCGACGGCTCGAGCTGCGCCAGCAGATCGAGCGGGTCGCGCTCGAGCTCTTCGCCCGCGACGGCTACGACGCCGTCACCGTCGAGGCGATCGCCGCCGAGGTGGGCGTCGCGCTGAGCACGCTGTTCCGGCACGTGACGAGCAAGGAGGACCTCCTGGTCGGGGTCGTGCGCACCGGCCGGGCGGCCATCGTGGCCCACGTCGCCGCGCGACCCGCGGACGAACCGGTCGAGGACGCCCTGGCCGCGGCGATCCTGCAGCGCACCGCGCAGTTCGCCGACCAGACCACGGTGATCGACCTGTGGCGCCGCGCGATGGCCTCGGCCCCGGCGAGGGTGCGCCGTGCGTCGCTGCTCGACGACGACGAGCGGGCCGCGCTCGTCGCCCTGGTGGGGGAGCGGCTCGGGGTCGACCCCGCGGTCGACGTACGGCCCGGCGCCGTCGTCGCGGCCCGGCTGGCCGCGGCCGAGCACGCCTACGAGCACTGGCTCACGCACCCCTCGACCCGCTCCCTGCACGAGCTGACCCGCGAGGCCCTGGGCTGACCCGTTCGGCGCTCGCTCCCACCGGGGGAGTAAGACGGAGTCATGCGCGCAGTGGTCTACACCGACAACGGTCCCTCCTCCGTCCTGCACCTCGTCGACCTCCCCGACCCCGAGCCGGGCCCGGGCGAGGTCGTGGTGCGTCTGGTGCGGGCGGGGGTCAACCCGACCGACTGGAAGTTCCGGGCCGGCATGATGCCCAAGGCCCACGACCAGGTCTCGCCCGGGCAGGACGGCGCCGGCACGATCGAGGCCGTCGGCGAGGGGGTCGAGGGGTTCGCGGTCGGTGACCGGGTCTGGCTGCTGATGGCCCAGCACGGCCGGCCGATCGGCACCGCCGCCGAGCTCACCGTGCAGCCGGTCGACCGGGTCGTCCCGCTGCCCGAGGGGGCGTCGTACGACCTGGGTGCGAGCCTGGGCGTGCCTGCGGTCACGGCCCACCGGGCCCTGTCGTTCGCCACGGCCGACGGGCGGGTCGCCCCGGGCTCCCTGGGATCGAGGACCGTCCTGGTCGCCGGCGGGGCCGGTGCGGTGGGCAACGCCGCGATCCAGCTCGCGGTCTGGGCAGGCGCGACCGTGGTGACCACGGTCAGCAGCGACGCCAAGGCGGCCCTGGCCCGGGCGGCGGGGGCCCACCACGTGCTCGACTACACCACCGACGACGTGGCGGCCCGGGTCCGCGAGATCGCCCCCGACGGCGTCGACCTCGTCGTCGAGGTCGCTCCTGCCCAGAACCTCGACCTCGACCTCGAGGTCGTCGCCAACCTCGGCACCATCGCGTTCTACGCCAACAACGGCGGCGACCAGGCCACGATCGCGTTGCGGCCGAGCTTCTCCAAGAACGTCCGGATCCAGGGGATCCTGCTCTACAGCGTTCCGGGTGACGCCCTGGCCGCCGCCGCGGCGGACGTCTCCGCGGCCGTGGCCGACGGCGCCCTGGAGGTCGGCGACGACGCGGGCGTCCCGCTGCACCACTACGCCCTCGAGGACACCGCTGCGGCCCACGACGCCGTCGAGGCGGGCGCGGTCGGCAAGGTGCTCATCGACCTCTCGTGAGGGGGTGGCCCCAGTCCCGGCTCAGTCGTGAGCGGAGTCCTTGGTGGCGCCCCAGCCGTGCCAGCGCTCGACGACGATCCGGGCGCTGGTGCGCGGGCTCTCGCGGTCGGGGTAGGGCCGGTCGGCGTAGTGGGTGCTGAGCCGGTCGATGTCGACCAGGCCCTCGTCGGCGACGACGTCCTCGACCCGCCCGACGACGGAGACGTGGGTGTACCAGTCGTCGGCGTCGGTGACGGTCAGCGAGATCCGGGGGTCGTGCCGCAGGTGGCGCAGGCGGACGCGGGTGTCATCCATGTTGACCAGGATGCGGTCGTCGTCCTCCAGGAGGTACCAGGTCGCCACGGTGACCGGGGCGCCGTCGGAGCGCAGCGTGGCCACCACGGCCGGGTTGGGCTTGCGCAGCAGCGCTCGGACGTCGTCAGGGAAGGGCAGTGAGGGCATGCCCCGAACCTACGCGGCCCCGGTCGGGGCGAGCAGGTGCCGCCTGGCGTCCTCGAGGCCCTGGGCGTCGCCGGGCTCGTCGGTGCCGGGGTGGTCGTGGCGCGCGAGACGGCGCGCGACGTGGTCGGCCTGCACCGCCCAGCGGAACCTCAGCATGGTCGCCGCGTGCGACAGGTCGGGCGTCGCGGGGCCCTCGGCGTCGGCGTACGCCGCGAGCATCGGGCGAGCCGCGTCGAGGCCGCCGAGGTGCATCGCCGCCGACGCGACGTCGTAGAGCAGCGGGGCGACCAGAGCGCGCGCCCAGTCGACGAGCGCGACCTCGTGCCCCGGGAGGCGCAGGAAGGCCTCGGGGGCCGGGTCGCCGTGGGCGATGCCGGTGACCAGGCCCGGCAGGGACTCCACCGCGGTCCGGGCCTCGAAGACCGCGGTGCGCAGCTCGGGGTACGCCGCCAGGTGGGGGCCGTCCGGATCGACCCGCGGCCAGCGCAGCCCCAGGGCGAGCTCGTGCCCGACGGTCGCGTGGTGCACGCGCGCCAGCGTCCGCCCGACCAGGGCCCCGTCGTCGGCGCCCAGCGGCAGGCCGTCGAGGTGGTGGAACAGCACCAGCGAGCCGCCCTCGACGAGCAGCACCCGGTCACCCCCGAGCGCCTGCACCGCGGCCCCGGTCGCGACGCCGCTGTGCTCGGCGATCGCCGCGGCCTGCACCCCGGCGGCCAGTGAGCCGACGGCGCCGTCGGTGACCCACGTCGCGACGTAGCAGCGTTCGTCGTCGATCGAGACCCACCACGTGCGTGAGTCCGTGCCCCCGTCGTGCGCCTCGACGTCGGCGTGGGTGATGCCGTAGCGGTCCCGCAGGTCCCGGACCAGCCCGTCCTCGCTCAGCACCCCACGAACCTACGCCAGCAGGGTGGCGGTCCACACTCGGACGAGGAGCGCGGTGAAGGCCTCGGCGTCGAGCCCGCGGCCGGTCATCAGCTCGAAGTACTCCGGGCTGTTCATCGACCAGACGAGGTCGGCCACCCACTCGTCGTCGAGACCGTCGCGCAGGTCGCCGGTCGCGCGCAGGTCGGCGGCCAGGGTCCGCATGCCGGCCAGGCGCCGCGCGCCCACGGCGGCGTAGACCTCGCGGCAGGCGGGCTCGGTGCGCCCGGCCTCGCGCAGCGCTGACAGCAAGGGCACCGTGCGGGGCAGGAGCCGGCCCATCGCCTCGGCGTACAGCTCGAGCTTGCGGCGGCCCGTGGGGGCCGCACGCACCGCCTGCACGTAGTCGCGCTGGACCGCCGGCACCGGGCCGGCACCCCCCGAGAGCAGGTCGTCGTGCACGGCGAGCAGCAGGTCGGGCTTGCGGCCGACGCTGGCGTAGACGGTGTCGACCGAGACGCCGGCGGTGCGGGCCACCTCGGCGACCGACGTACCGGTCCAGCCGCGGGTCGTGAAGAGGGTCGTCGCCGCGTCGAGCACGGCACGCCGGGTCCGCTCGGCGCGCTCGCGGCGCGCGGGGGAGTCGTAGGGGCGTCTCTTGACCGGGTCGTCCACGCGGCCTACCGTAGCAATTGGCCCGAATGCACTTCGGGTGAATCTGAGGGAGTCGACATGGAGCAGTCGCAGGTCGTCATGCGCGAGCCCGGCACCGCGCGCGGCACGTGGGCGATGGAGTCGCTCTTCGAGCACCTCCTCGAGGCCCCCGAGAGCGGCGGCACGCTGGGCGTCGCCCTGGTCACCCAACCGGTGGGCGTCGCGACCCCGCTGCACCGGCACACCCGCGAGGCCGAGGCCTTCTACGTGCTCGACGGCCGGCTCGACTACCAGGCCGGCGACGACCTCTTCGAGCTCTACGAGGGGTGCTTCCTCCACCTACCGATCGGGCTCCCGCACGCCTTCCGGATCCGCGGCGACCGACCCGCGCGCTTCCTCGCGCTCACCGCACCCGGCGGCCTCCTCCACCTCTACGACGAGGTCGGCATCCCCGCCACCGAGCTGCGACTGCCCGGCCCCGACGCGCTGGGCCCCGACGTCGAGATCCCGCGGTGGGTCGAGGTCGGGCCGCGCTACGGCCTGGAGGTCGTCGGGCCCCCGATCCCGGAGTGACCTCGCCTGCCGGCCCCTGCCGGCCCCTGCTGGCCCCTGCTGACACCGTCCCGCGGCTGCTAGGGTCGCGCTCGATCGACATCCTTTAACGAGCCGTCCCGTGAGGCGGAGAAGGAGGTCCTGGACCACGTGTCCGCGCCACCCGCCGAAGCACCGCAGCCAGCAGCACCCGAGGGCCGTGTCGTCCTCGACGCCCGTGACATCGCCCGGGCCCTGACCCGCATCGCCCACGAGCTGCTCGAGCGCAACAAGGGCGCCGGCGACCTCGTGCTGCTCGGCATCCCGAGCCGCGGCGTACCGCTGGCCCACCGGATCGCCGCGCGCATCAAGGAGGTCGAGGGGGTCGACGTGCCGGTCGGCGCGCTCGACGTCACGATGTACCGCGACGACCTGCGCCGCCACCCGGCTCGCAGCCCGCACCCCACCGCCGTGCCCCCCGGCGGCGTCGACGGCCGCACCGTCGTGCTGGTCGACGACGTCCTCTACTCCGGGCGCACCGTGCGGTCCGCGCTCGACGCGATGAACGACCTCGGCCGCCCCGACGTGGTCCGGCTCGCCGTGCTGGTCGACCGCGGCCACCGCGAGCTGCCGATCCGCGCCGACCACGTCGGCAAGAACCTCCCCAGCGCCCGCACCGAGCGGGTGATGGTGCGGCTCGACGAGCCCGACGGCATCGAGGGGGTCTGGATCCACTGATGAGGAAGCACCTGCTGTCCATCGACGACCTGACCGCCGACGACGTCGCGACGCTGTT
Source organism: Sphingomonas paucimobilis (assembly GCA_943371595.1). Lineage (GTDB taxonomy): Bacteria > Actinomycetota > Actinomycetes > Propionibacteriales > Nocardioidaceae > Nocardioides. The sequence goes on along the minus strand of CALRVO020000114.1, from coordinate 3,244 downwards.
CGCGACCGCGGCCGAGATGCACGACGTGCAGCACCGCCAGGTCAAGAAGCTGCCCGCGCTTCGTGGCCGCACGATCATCAACCTCTTCTTCGAGGACTCCACCCGCACCCGGTCGAGCTTCGAGATCGCCGGCAAGTGGTTGTCGGCCGACACGATCAACATCGCCGCCAAGGGCAGCTCGGCCAGCAAGGGGGAGAGCCTGCGCGACACCGTGCTGACGATCGCCGCCATGGGCGTCGACGCCCTGGTGATGCGCCACCCCGCCAGCGGGGCCGCGCTGCAGGTCAGCCAGTGGGTCGACGCGAGCGTCGTCAACGCCGGTGACGGCACCCACGAGCACCCCTCGCAGGCGCTGCTCGACGCCTACACGCTCGAGCGCCGCTTCGGCGGTCCGGGCAGCCTCGCGGGCCGGCACGTCGTGATCATCGGCGACCTCACCCACAGCCGGGTCTTCCGCAGCAACGTGCTGTGCCTGACCAAGCTCGGCGCCGAGGTGACCGTGGTCGCCCCACCCACGCTGATGCCCAGCGGCGTCGTGTCGTGGTCGCGCGAGGCCGGCTTCGCCACGTCGTACGACGTCGACGAGGTGCTGCCGAAGGCCGACGCCGTGATGATGCTGCGCGTGCAGCGCGAGCGGATGAGCGGCGGCTACTTCCCCAGCGCGCGGGAGTACACCGTCGGCTACGGCCTGACCCGCGACCGCCTGCGCGTGCTGGGTCCCGACGTCCCCATCTGCCACCCGGGTCCGATGAACCGCGGCCTCGAGATCGCCGCCGACGCCGCCGACGCCGCCCAGTCGGCCGTGCTCGAGCAGGTCTCGGCCGGTGTCGCGGTCCGGATGGCGATCCTCTACCACCTGCTCGCCGGCGAGGAGACCTCATGAGCGACACGATCCTGGTCCGGGGCGCGAGCCTGTACGGCGCCGCGACGGCCGACCTGCTGCTGCGCGACGGCGTCATCGCCGCGGTCGGTGCGGGACTCTCCGACGCCGGCGCCCGCGTCGTCGACGCCGACGGGCTGGTCGCCCTGCCCGGTCTCGTCGACCTCCACACCCACCTGCGCGAGCCGGGCCGCGAGGACGCCGAGACGATCCTCACCGGGTCGCAGGCGGCGGCCGTCGGCGGGTTCACGGCCGTCCTCGCCATGGCCAACACCAGCCCGGTCACCGACACCGCCGAGGCTGCCGAGCGCGTCCACGACCTGGGCCGCGCCGCCGGCCTGGTCGACGTCCACCCGGTCGGCGCCGTCACCCGCGGGCTCGGCGGCGAGGAGCTCGCCGAGCTCGGGCTGATGCACCGCTCCCGGGCGCGCGTCTCCGTCTTCTCCGACGACGGCCGGTGCGTCGCCGACCCCCGCGTGATGCGCCGCGCGCTCGAGTACGTCAAGGCGTTCGGCGGGGTGGTCAGCCAGCACGCGCAGGACCCCTCCCTGGCCGGGCCCACGGCCTGCTGCCACGAGGGCGAGCTGTCGGGCCGCCTCGGCCTGCCCGGGTGGCCCGGCATCGCCGAGGAGGTGATCGTGGCGCGCGACGTCATGCTCGCCCGCCACACCGGCTCGCGGGTCCACGTCGCCCACGCGTCGACCGCCGGCACCGTCGAGGTGCTGCGCTGGGCCAAGGCGCAGGGCATCGGCGTCACCGCCGAGGTCACGCCCCACCACCTGCTGCTGACCACCGACCTGCTCGCCGGCTACGACCCGACGTTCAAGGTCAACCCGCCGCTGCGCCCCCAGGAGGACGTCGACGCCCTGCGCGCCGCCCTGGCCGACGGCACCATCGACGCCGTCGCCACCGACCACGCCCCGCACGCCCGCCACGACAAGGAGCACGCCTTCGTCGACGCGGCCTTCGGCATGCTCGGCCTCGAGACGGCGCTGCCCGTGGTCGCCGCGGTGATGGTCTCCTCCGGTCTGATGACCTGGACCGACGTCGCGCGCGTCATGTCGTCGACGCCCGCCGCGATCGCCGGGCTCGTGGGGCAGGGCCGCCCGCTCGAGGTCGGTGAGCCCGCCAACCTCGTGCTCGTCGACCCGGCCGCCACCCCCATCGTCGACCGCGACGCCTCGGTGTCGCTGTCGCGCAACAACCCCTGGCACGGCCGCACGCTCGGGGCGTCGGTCGTCGCGACCTTCCTGCGCGGGGTGCCGACCGTGCTCGACGGTGCGCTGGCCTGAGCGACAGGGTCGTCCGGCCCAGCGTGAGCCCTGGCTCACCCGCGGGCGGACGACCCGAACGCGCGGCAGGCTCGGCCGAGCGGCTCGGTGAAGAACAACTCCGCCGCCCCTCCAGGGAGCTGCAGGCGTCCGGCGTCGACGGAATGCGCCGCCCAGACCCCGATCCTCCTGCGAGGTCGCCAGAGCCGACGCAGTCGTCCGGCCCAGCGAGAGTCCTGGCTCACGCTCGGGCGGACGACCCTGCGGTCACTACGGTGGCGGCGTGGTGACCGCAGCTGAGCGTGATGCTCTCCGAGCGCTGCTGAGCGACCCACCCGACCTCCCGGTCGCGTCCGGGCTGGCGGCGATCGAGCAGGCGGTGCGCGAGCGCGGCGTCGCGGTCGTCCAGGCCCCGCCGGGGTCGGGCAAGACCACGTTGGTGCCTCCGGCCGTCGCGCAGACGACGGGCGGACGCGTGGTCGTCACCCAGCCGCGTCGGATCGCGGCCCGCGCGGCGGCGTACCGGCTGGCGTCGCTGCTCGGTGAGCCGGTGGGGGAGACCGTCGGGTTCACGGTGCGCGGCGAGCGCCGCACCAGCGCCGCGACGCGCGTCGAGATGGTCACGACCGGGGTCCTGCTGCGCAGGCTGCAGCGCGACCCCGAGCTGCCGGGCGTCGCCGCGGTGGTGCTCGACGAGGTGCACGAGCGGCAGGTCGACGCCGACCTCACGCTGGCCCTGCTCGTCGACGTACGCCGCCACCTGCGCGACGACCTCGTCGTGGTGGCGATGTCGGCGACGGTGGAGGCCGGGCGCACCGCCGCGGTCCTCGACCCCGAGCGTCCCGCCCCGGTCGTCGACGTGCCCGGCGCCCTCCACCCCGTCACCCGGCGCTGGAGCCCGCCGCCCCCGGGCGTGCTCCAGCGCGACGAGCGAGGGGTCACCCCGGCGTTCCTCGACCACGTCGCCGCCACCACCCGTCGCGCGCTGGGCGAGCAGCCCGGCGACGTGCTGGTCTTCCTGCCCGGTGTCGGTGAGGTCTCCGGCGTCGTACGCCGCCTGGCCGGGTGCGGCGCCGACGTGCTCGAGCTGCAC
>CALRVO020000113.1:0-9487 GCA_943371595.1 Sphingomonas paucimobilis | reverse complement strand
GACGACGTCGCGGTCGCGCCCCTGCTCCCCGTCGACGGCACGCTCCCGGTCGGGGCACCGACGATCGACCCCGCCGCGCTCGACCGGCTGGCCGCCGACGCCGACCGGACGGCCTGGTGGCGGTCCCGCTACGAGGAGGTCACCCGATGAGCGCCACCCAGCTGGCCCGCGACGTCGTCCAGCAGCTGCGGGACGCAGGGGTCACCGAGGTCGTGGTGGCCCCCGGAAGCCGCAACGCGCCGCTGTCGTTCGCGGTGCACGACGCGGCCCGGGCCGGGTTGGTGCGGCTGCACACGCGCATCGACGAGCGCTCCGCCGGGTTCCTCGCCGTCGGGCTCACCCGCAGCCACGCCCGCGCCGCGGTGCTCTGCACCTCGGGCACCGCCGTCGCCAACCTGCACCCCGCGGTGCTCGAGGCCGCGCACGCCGGGGTACCCCTGGTCGTGGTCACCGCCGACCGGCCCGCGCGGCTGCGTGGCACCGACGCCAACCAGACCACCGACCAGGTCGGCGTCTTCGGCCGACTGGTCCCGACCGTCGACCTCGACGCGCCGCGACCCCTCGACCTCGCGGTCGCCGGCCCGGTGCACCTCAACGTGCAGCTCGACGAGCCGCTGCTCCCCGACGACGCCTGGACCCCGATAGTCGTGGACGTTCTGCACGCTGCGACGTCGGTGCACAAGGTCCACGACTATCCCGAGGGTGCCGTGGAGCTGCCGCGCGGGCCGCGCACCGTCGTGGTCGCGGGGGACGACGCCGGCCCGGCGGCGCGCCGGCTCGCCGAGACCGCCGGCTGGCCGCTTCTGGCCGAGCCGTCCTCGGGCTCGCGCACCGGCGACCACGCGCTGCGCTGCTACCGGCTGCTCCTCGACACCGACCTCGGCGCCCAGGTCGAGCGGGTCGTGGTGCTGGGGCGCCCGACCCTGTCGCGGCCGGTGACCCGGCTGCTGGGCCGCGCCGACGTCGAGGTGCACTCCGTGCCCGCGCCGGGTGCGTGGCACGAGCGGCCCTACGCCGTCGCGTCCACCGCAGCGCGCTACACCGCGGCGAGCGACGACCCGGCGTGGCTCGAGTCGTGGCGGGCGGCCGACCGGTCGGTCTCGCGGCGGCTCGACGCGTTGCTGGCCGCCGAGGCCGACCTCACGCCGTACGAGGTGGCGGGGGTGGTGCACCGGGCCCTCGAGCCGGGCATGCAGCTGGTGGTCGGGGCGTCGAGCCCGGTGCGCGACCTCGACCTGATGGCCCGCCCGACGGGGGTGGGGGAGCGGCGCAAGGTCGTCGCCAACCGCGGCCTCGCGGGCATCGACGGCACCGTCTCGACCGCGATCGGCGCGGCCCTCGGTCGCCGGCACGGCCCGACGGTCGCGCTGATGGGCGACGTCACCTTCCTCCACGACAGCAACGGCCTGGTCCTGGGCCCCCACGAGCCCCGGCCCGACCTCGCGATCGTCGTGGTCAACGACGACGGCGGGTCGATCTTCGCGATGCTCGAGCAGGGGGCGCCCGCCCACGCCGACCGGTTCGAGACCCTCTTCGCCACCCCGCACCACGTCGACCTCGCGTCGCTGTGCGCGGCGACCCGGACCCCCCACACCCGCGTCGACAGCGCCGCCCAGCTCGAGCAGGTGCTGCGCAGCCCCAACGGCGGCATCGAGGTCGTCGAGGTGGTCGTACGCCGCGACAACCGCCGCCGCCTGGACGCCGCCATCCGCGCGCTGCGTCCCTGACGACACCGACCCGCTCCTCGGCCTACGATCCGGCCATGGAGCTGCACGACCACCTCTACGCCCTCGGCCTGCAGGGCGGGCGCGCGATCTTCGACGACCCCGAGCGCCTGCGCGGTGCCCTCGCGTCCACCGGTGCCTCGATCGCCGAGGCCGACCTGGTCGTCGACGCCGTGCGGTCCGGCGCCCTGCGCGCGATGGTCGCGTCCCTCGACAGCGGCGTCGACCCCGCCCGCGCCGTCGACGAGGCCGGCACGCGCCTGGCCCAGCAGCGTGGCTCCGACCCGGCCATGGCGCGCTGGGCGCTCGCCGTGCTCGGCTTCGCCGTCGGACGCGTGGGCGAGACCGACGTACGCCGTCAGCGTGGGTCCGGCCCGGCCGGCCCGGCCGGTCCGGCCGGTCCGGCCGTGCCGCCCAGCGAGGCCCCGACGCGCGTGGGCCAGACCCTGCCGCCTCCGCCGTCGGCCTACCCGCCACCGGCCTACCCCCCCCCGGCCCACCCGCAGCCTGCCTCCTCGCCGCCGCCCCCGCCGTACGGGCGGCCGGCCTACGCCCCGCCGGGCCAGCAGCCCTGGTCGCCGACCCCGCCGACCCCGCCGACCCCGCCGTCGAGGTCGAGGCTCCCGCTGCTGCTCGGGGTCGGTGGCACCGTGGTCGCGGTGGTCGTCGCCGTCGTGCTGGCGCTGGTGCTGACCGGCGGCAACGACGACGCCGACGACACCGCCCGGGACGCCGACCCCAGCTCGACGGCCGGGTCCACCACCCCGCCCACCAGTGAGCCGACCAGTGAGCCGACCAGCGAGATTGTCGACCCGGCCGTGTCACCGGAGGCCGCGTCCGGCTACACCACGGCGCTGCTGGCGTTCTCCGACGGGTTCGGTCAGGGCGGCACCGCGCTGCAGGAGGCGTCGACCGACGACGACCTGCGCGGCGCCAAGGCCGGTGCGCGCGAGATGCGGGCGGCGGTCTTCGACCTCGACTCCGCGGTGCGCGACCTCGACCTGACCGCGGTGCAGACCGAGGTCAACGCCTTCCTCGAGGAGAGCAGCACGATCATCGACGGCTTCGACGACATCGAGCAGACCGCGACCAGCGTGCTCGACGTCAACGCCGGCGTCGCCGGGCTCCCGATCACCGACTACACCGACTCCTTCGAGGCCCTCGGCCAGGCGATCGACGAGAGCCGCGCCGGCGGCTGAGCCCCGACCTCGATACGGGAGACTTGTCCGGTGGAGATCGCCCTGCTGCTCGTCGCCCTCGCCGTCAGCGTCCTCGTGGTCACCGCCGTGGCCGAGCGCATCGACGTGCCGGCGCCGTTGGTCCTGATCGTCGCGGGCGTGGCGGCGTCCTACGTGCCGGGCGTCCCGCACATCGAGCTCGAGGCCGAGGTGGTGCTGCTCGGGCTGCTGCCGCCGCTGCTCTACGCCACGGCGATCCAGACCTCCCTGGTCGACTTCAACGCCAACCGCCGCTCCATCCTGCTGCTGTCGGTCGGGCTCGTCGTCTTCACCACCGCCGGCATCGCCCTGCTCGTGCACGCCCTCATCCCCGACCTCGGCTGGGGTGCTGCCTTCGCCATCGGCGCCGTCGTCGCCCCGCCCGACGCGGTCGCCGCGACCGCCGTCGGGCGTCGCATCGGGCTGCCACGACGGATCACCACGATCCTGGAGGGCGAGTCGCTGCTCAACGACGCGACCGCCCTGGTGTCGCTGCGCACCGCGATCGCCGCCGGGGGACTGGCCGCCGACAGCCACGACAGCGTGACGGTGCCGAGCGTGGCCCTCGACTTCCTCGTCGCTGCCGGCGGCGGTGTCGCGGTCGGGCTGCTCTTCTACGTCGTGGTCGCCCACGTGCGCAAGCGCCTCGACGACCCGTTGATCGACACCGCCATCTCGCTGGTCGTCCCGTTCGCGGCCTACGTGGTGGCCGAGGAGATCCACGCCTCCGGGGTGATCGCCGTGGTGATCGCCGGGCTGCTCCTCGGGCACCGCGCACCGATCCTGCAGTCGGCCCAGAGCCGCATCGCCGAGCGGATGAACTGGCGCACGATCGCCTTCGTCCTCGAGAACGCCGTGTTCCTGCTGATCGGGCTGCAGGCCGAGACCCTCCTCGCCGACGTCGAGGAGAGCACGCTCTCGGGCGCCCGCATCGCCCTGGTGTGCGCGGCGTCCCTGGTCGGGGTGATCGTGCTGCGCCTGGTGTGGGTCTTCCCGGCCCGCTACCTGCTCGTGCGGCACAGCATCGACCCCGACCTCGGGCGCCGACCACCGTTGTCCTACACGTTCCTGCTCGGCTGGGCCGGCATGCGCGGGGTGGTCACCCTCGCCGCGGCGTTCGTCATCCCCGAGGAGACCGAGCACCGCGAGGTGCTGCTGCTGATCGCCTTCACCGTCGTGGCCGGCACCCTGCTCGTCCAGGGCCTGACGCTGCCGGTGCTGGCCCGTCGTCTGAAGGTGCCCTCGCCCGACCCGATGGACGACGCGCTGGCTCGCGCCACCCTGCTGCAGCAGGCCTCCAAGGCGGGGTTCCGCTACCTCAAGGAGACCGACGTCGACGACGTCCACGGGGTCGGGGCGCTGATCAAGCAGCGGATCGAGCAGCGCAACTTCGCCGCGTGGGAGCGTCTCGGCACGACGGCCGACGAGGAGACCCCCAGCGAGGTCTACAGCCGGATCCGTCTGGCCATGATCGAGGCCGAGCGCGAGCGCGTGCTCGAGATCCGCTCGCAGGGCACCACGCCGTCGGTCGTGGTCGCCGAGGTGCTGGCGATGCTCGACGTCGAGGAGTCGTTGCTCGACCAGGCCACCCACGACCGCGCCGAGCTGCGCACCTCCTCCGTACGTCGCCCCGGCGAGGAGTGCGAGCACCTCGAGGTCTCCCCGGTGGTCGAGACCCACACCGACGGCACCTGCCCCAGCTGCGTCGCGCTGGGCCACCGCTGGGTCGCGCTGCGTCAGTGCCTCGAGTGCGGCCACGTCGGCTGCTGCGACTCCTCACCCGACCGCCACGCCACCGCCCACTTCCGCGAGACCGGCCACGCCGTGATGCAGTCCGCCGAGCCCGGCGAGGACTGGCGCTGGTGCTACGTCCACCACCTCACCGCCTGACCAGCGATAGTCGTGGACGTTCTGCACGGGACCCGGGTCGGTGCAGAAGGTCCACGACTATCGGGGGGCGAGGGCCTGCTCGAGGGTGCGGGGCGCGCGGCCGGTGAGGCGGCGTACGTCGTCGGAGACGGTGGTGCACGAGCCGTCGGCGATCGCGACGTAGGTGCTGACCCAGGCGTCGAGCTGCCAGTCGGGTGCCTCGGGGTAGGCGGCGCGGCGTGAGGCGTAGGCCTCCTCGACGGTCTCGGGCTCGTAGCGCAGCCGCAGGCCGAGCGCGGCCCCGGCGCGCTCGGCGACCTCGGCGAGGGTGAGCGCCTCGGGCCCCGTCAGCGTGTACGTCGCCCCCGCGTGCGCCGCGGGGTCGCGGAGCACCGCCACCGCGGCGTCGGCGACGTCGGCACGGGCGACCGCGGCCACCGACCCGGCACCGGCCGGCCCGCGCAGCGCGCCGTCGTCGCCGGCGAAGAGGGGCAGCACGTCGAGGTAGAAGTTGTCGCGCAGGAACGTGAAGGCCATGCCGCTCTCGCGCAGCGCCGCCTCGGCGTCGTGGTGGTCGCGCGCCAGGGCGAACGTCGCGTCGGGCGCCGCACCCGCGAACGAGGTGTAGACCACGTGGCGCACGCCGGCCCGTGCGGCCGCGGCGATGAAGGTGCGGTGCTCCTCGCGGCGGCGTTCGGACTCGGCGGCCGAGACCATGAACAGCACCTCGACGCCCTCGAGCGCCGCGGTCGCGGCCGTGCCGTCGCCGTAGGACGCCATCATCACGTCGAGCCCGAGCTGCGGGGCCCGGGCGGGGTCGCGGACCAGCAGGCGCGGGCGCAGGTCGGCGAGGGCGGGGGCGACGAGGGCACCGAGGGCCCCGGTGGATCCGGTGAGGGCGAGCACCGCCTCAGCCTCTCACCATGCGCAGGTGCAGGCCCTCGGGGTGCTCCTGCTCGGCGCCGTCGAGCTCGAAGCGGTGCCGACGGTAGAACCCGATCGCCCGGTCGTTGCCCCGCAGCACCCAGAGGTACGCCGCCCGCTCGCCGATCGACGCCGCCAGCAGCGCGTGCCCGACGCCGGTGCCCCAGACCGCCGCCCGGGCGTAGATCGCACGCAGCTCGAGGTCGGCCGGCGGGTCGTCGTGGCGTGGCGGGCCCGCGGTGGCGAACCCGACCAGCTCGCCGTCGTGGTCGCTGTCGTGCTCGCCGTCCTGCTCCGCGACCCACGTCGGCGTGGTGGGGTCGGCCAGGTGTCGGCGCCGCCGCGCCACGGTAGCCGCCCGGTCGGCGAAGACCCGGTCGATGTGCGCCGTCCCCATCAGGTCGGTGTAGGCCTCGCGCCAGCAGGCCTCGTGCAGGTCGACGAGGCGTTCGGCTTCCGCGGGGGTCGCCCGCCGGGGCGCGGTCACAGCACGATCATAGGAAGCCCCCAGGCTGCTCCTCGGTGGGCGGAGGACCGTGGAGGTCATGAAGCAGCTCGAGGTCGCCGCCCGGAGCCACTCCGGCTGGCGCCGACCGACCAACGAGGACTCGGCGTACGCCGGTCCGTCGCTGGTGCTGGTCGCCGACGGGGTCGGCGGCGCTGCCGCCGGCGAGGTCGCCTCGACCGTGGCGGCCACGACCCTCGCCGACCTCGCGGCCCGCCACCCCGACGCCGACCCGGCGGTCCTGCTGCGCGAGGCCGTCGACCGGGCCGGGTCGACCCTGCGCCGCCACGTCGCCGACCACCCCGACGCCGTCGGCCTGGGCACCACGTTGACCGCGCTGCTCACCGACGGCTCCCGGGTCGGCCTGGCCCACCTCGGTGACTCGCGCGCCTACCTGCTGCGCCGCGGCCGGCTGCACCGGCTGACCGCCGACCACTCCTGGGCCCGGGCGATGGTCGACGGCGGGCACGTCACCGAGGAGCAGGCCGCGCGCTCGCCCTACCGGCACCGCCTGGTGCGCTGGCTCGGCGCCGACGACCCGTCCCACGGCTACGGCCGCCCCGACGTCGGTCACCTCGAGCTCGTCGTGGGTGACCGGGTGCTGCTCGCCAGCGACGGCCTCACCGACGAGGTCGACGACGTGCTGCTCGCCCGGCTGCTGTCGGTGTCGAGGGTGGGCGACGCCGTCGAGCTGCTGGTGACCGCGGCACTCGCCGCCGGGGGGCGCGACAACGTCACCTGCGTCGTCGCCGACGTGGTCGACCGTCCGCACCGGCGTTGCGACGGGGTGCTGGTCGGCGCAGCCGCGAGCGCCGCCACGAGGCTGCCGACGGCGGCCCCTGCGTCGTAGGTTGCCCTGATGGAGGACGAGGTGGCCCACGACGGCAAGCCGATGGTCCACCCCGAGACGCTCGGGCAGTGGCACGACTGGCTCGCCGCCCACCACGACCGCGGTCGCGGCGTCTGGGTGGCCTCGTGGCGTACGGCGACCGGGCGGCCGGCCGTCGGCTACGAGGACCTGGTGCTCGAGGCGCTGGCCTGGGGCTGGATCGACAGCACCGCCGGCACCGTCGACGCCGAGCGGTCGCGGCTGTGGTTCACCCCGCGCAAGCCGACGAGCGGCTGGGCCCGCACCAACAAGGCCCGCGTCGCGCGACTGACCGCCGAGGGGCGGATGCAGCCGGCCGGCCAGGCCGCCCTCGACCTGGCGCACGCCAACGGGGCCTGGACGCTGCTCGACGACGTCGAGGACCTCGTCGTACCGCCCGACCTGGTCGCCGCCCTCGACGCGCGACCCGGCGCGCGCCAGCACTGGGAGTCGTGGCCGCCGTCGGTCCGCAAGCAGGTGCTCACCCAGCTCGTGACGGCCCGCCGGCCCGAGACCCGCGCTGCCCGCGTCGAGAAGTACGCCGACCTCGCGGCCGCCGGCACCCGTCCGTAGGTTGGTGGCCATGAGGATCACCAAGTTCGGGCACGCGTGCGTCCGCGTCGAGCACGCGGGTGTCAGGATCGTCCTCGACCCGGGCTCGTTCACCGAGCGCGCGGCCGTCGAGGGCGCCGACGTCGTGCTGATCACCCACCAGCACGCCGACCACTACGACGCCGACCACCTGCGCGCCACCAGCGCCGAGATCCACACCATCGGTGCGGTCGCCGACGTGGTCCGTGAGGAGGCCCCCGACCTGGTCGACCGCCTCCACGTGGTCGCGCCGGGTGACACCCTCGACGTGGGGGTGCCGGTCCGGGTGGTCGGTGACAAGCACGCCGTCATCCACCCCGACTACCCGCGCTTCGACAACTCCGGCTACCTGCTCGACGTCGCCGGCACGAAGGTCTACCACCCGGGCGACGCGCTGACCGGGCCCGGCGAGGCGATCGACGTGCTGCTCGCGCCCGTCTCGGCGCCGTGGCTCAAGGTCGGCGAGGCGATCGACTTCGTCCGCGAGGTCGCCGCCCCCCGCACCCTCGCGATCCACGACCGCGTCTACAGCGAGGTGGGCCTGGCGATGGTCGAGGCCCACATGAACAACCTCGCCCTCGGCGACGGCCGCAGCTTCGTCCGGCTCGCCGACGGCGCCGACCTCGACCTCTAGGACGGCGAGGGTCGGGCCTCGACCGCCGGAGCCAGGGGTCGCCGACTTGGTCGCAGGCTAGCGTTCCGGTCGTGACGTTGAACCACGTGATACGAGGAAGCGGCAGTCCGCTGTTGCTGGTGCACGGACTGGGCGCCGGGTGGCGATCCTGGTCGCCGATCCTCGACCAGCTGGCTGATAGTCGCGAGGTGATCGCGGTCGACCTGCCGGGGTTCGGCGAGACGCCGCCGTTGACCGGCGAGGTCTCGGTCGCCACCCTGACCGACGCTGTCGCGGCCTTCATCCGCGACCAGGGCCTGGACGGCGTCTCGACGGTCGGCCAGTCGATGGGCGGCCGGGTGGTGCTCGAGCTCGCGCGGCGCGGCGTCGGCGGCGACACCGTGGCGTTGGACCCGGGCGGCTTCTGGAGCGACCGCGAGCTCCGCGTCTTCGCCGCCACCCTGCGCCCGTCGATCGCCCTGGTCCGTGCTCTGCGAGGCGCGCTGCCGGCACTGCTCGGCAGCGCTGTGGGCCGGACCCTGCTGCTCGCGCAGCTGTCGGCGCGGCCCTGGGCGCTGTCGCGCGACACGGTGCTGCCCGACGTGCGTGGGTTGGCCGACTCGCCGTCGACCGGCGCCGCCCTGGACGCCCTGACCAAGGGGCCCAAGCAGGAGGGGGCGCCGGCCGGCACGGTGCCCGGCCGGGTCACGATCGGCTGGGGCCGTCGTGACCTGGTGACCGTGCCGAGGCAGGCCGCTCGCGCAGCGGCGCTCTACCCCGACGCGGTGGTGCACTGGTTCGAGCGGTGCGGTCACTTCCCCCAGTGGGACGCACCGCGCGAAGCGGTCCGACTGATCCTCGCCAGCACCGACTGACGTCTGCTCAGGCTGCCCGACGGTCGTGCCCGTCGCGTGGGGCGGGTCGCACCGCGCGACCAGTCACCGCGCGCTGACGAGACCTCAGCCACCCAGCGCGTCGCGCACCGGCACGAACTTCGCGCCGGCCTCGGCCAGCTCCGACTCGGGCTCGGAGTCACCGACGATCCCGCAGCCGGCGAAGAGCCGCACGGTCGGTCCGGAGACCACCCCGGAGCGCAGCCCGATGCCCCACTCGCCGTCGCCGGCGGCGTCCATCCAGCCGACGGGTCCGGCGTAGCGCCCGCGCGGCATGCCCTCG
>CALRVO020000112.1:0-9564 GCA_943371595.1 Sphingomonas paucimobilis | reverse complement strand
ACGCCGACGACGGGGCCGTCCTTGCGACGGATGAGCTTGACGAAGCCCTGGGTCTTGAGGATCTGGCTCTTGCCGTTGCCGCCGAGGTCGTAGGTGAGCGTCTCGACCTCGTCGCCGTAGGTGGCCCTGGCCGCGGCCTCGTCGAGCCCGACGGAGGCGATCTCGGGGTGGCTGTAGGTGACCCGGGGGATGGCGGTCTCGTCGATCGGCTGCGGGTCGAGCCCGGCGATGTCCTCGGCGACGAAGATGCCCTGCTGGAAACCGCGGTGGGCCAGCTGGAGGCCCGGAACGATGTCGCCGACGGCGTAGACGCCCTCGACGTTGGTGCGGCAGCGCTCGTCGGCGAGGACGAACCCGCGCTCCATCGCGACCCCGGCCTCCTCGTAGCCGAGACCGTCGGTCGACGGGCCGCGGCCGACGGCGACGAGCAGCAGCTCGGCCTCGATGACGTCGCCGCCCTCCACCGTCACCGCGACGCCGTCGTCGGTGGTCTTGACGCTCTGGAACGGGGTGCCGGTGCGGAAGGCGATCCCGCGCTTGCGGAACGCGCGCTCGAGGGCCTTCGACGATGCCTCGTCCTCGGCGGCGACGAGCCGGGGGAGCGCCTCGACGATGGTGACCTCGGCGCCGAAGCTGCGCCACACGCTGGCGAACTCGCAGCCGATCACCCCGCCGCCGAGGACGACCACGGAGGCCGGCACGCGGTCGAGGCGCAGGGCGTGCTCGGAGGTGATGACGTGGGTGCCGTCGATCTCGAGCCCGGGCAGCGAGCGGGCGTAGGAGCCGGAGGCGAGCACCAGGTGCTTGCCGGTGTGGACCTCCTGGCCGTCGGCGCCGGTGACCGTGACCTGCCGGTCGCCGGTGACCTTGCCCTCGCCCTCGATCACGGTGATGCCGCGACCCTTGATCAGGCCGGCGAGGCCCTTGAACAGCCGCGAGACCACGCCGTCCTTGTAGGCGTTGACGCCGGGCATGTCGATGCCCTCGAGCGTGGCGCGCACGCCGAACTGCTCGGAGTCGCGGGTGCTGTCGGCGACCTCGGCGGCGTGGAGGAGCGCCTTGGTCGGGATGCACCCGACGTGCAGGCAGGTGCCGCCGAGCTTGCCCTTCTCGACCAGCCCCACGCTGAGCCCGAGCTGCGCTGCCCGCAGAGCGCAGGCGTAGCCGCCCGAACCCGCTCCGAGGACGAGGACGTCGAAGTCGGCCACGCTGGTCCTTCCGGTGTCAGGGAGCGCTCGACGCGCTGGGACTCCCATCTTTGCATTACCGGCGAGCCGCTCGGCAAGGGCGCCTCGGAGGCGCCGGCCGCGACCGGCCGACCGGCGGGTCGAGGGCTCGGGAGGCTTTGCCGTGTCCTGTCGTGTCCTGGGCGTCGGGGCGAGGCAGACTGGGCCCATGTCCTTCCTCGACCGTTTCCGACGTGGGTCGCGCACCCGCGTCAGCCGCCCCACCGGCGGCCTCCGCACCGGGTCCACGACGGTGCGCGCCGCCGACAAGGTCGACCTGGTGCACCTCGACGGGTGGGTAGGTGAGCGCCGCGGCGTCGAGGGTTTCGTCGAGCCGCGCACCGCGGTCAGCGAGGTCACCTTGTTGCTGGTGGCCCACGACGGGGAGTGGACGCGTCGTCGCGTGCCGTCGGTGGCGTGGGCGCACGACTTCTGCAACAAGCACCAGGTGCCGTCGTACGACGCCGCGGTGGTCGGCATCCCGCAGCGGATGCGCGACTACAACTCGCGGATGAAGCAGCAGCAGCGCCGGCAGGGCCTCTAGGACCTCTCGGACCTCTCGGACCTCCCGGACCTCCCGGACCTCCCTGGCCGCGGGTCGGTCAGGCCGAGAGGCCGCGCGCGTACTCGACCAGCGTCGTCACGGCCACGCCGGTGCCGCCGCTGGTGAGGTGGCCGTGGGGCCCGCCGGAGTTGTAGGACGGACCGGCGATGTCGAGGTGGGCCCACGGGAGACCAGCAGTGAACTCGCGCAGGAACGCGGCGGCGTAGAGCCCGCCACCCCAGCGGATCCAGTCGTGCTGGGCGAGGTCGGCGATCTTGCTGGAGCGGACCCGCTCGTGCATCGCCTCGGGGATGGGCATCGGCCAGTGGTCTTCGCCGGCCACCTCGGCCGCGGCGAGGACCCCGTCGACCACGCTGCGCTCGCCCATGACGCCACCGACCTTGTCGCCCAGGGCGACGACCATGGCGCCGGTGAGCGTCGCGACGTCGATCACCACGTCGGGCTGCTGCTCGGTGGCCATCACGAGCGCGTCGCCGAGCACCATGCGGCCCTCGGCGTCGGTGTTGAGGATCTCGACGGTGGTGCCGCCGTACATCGTGACGACGTCGCCGGGGCGGGTCGCCGCGCTGCCGATCATGTTCTCAGCCAGCGAGGCGTAGGTCGTGACCTTGACCGGCAGCCCGAGGTCGGCGATCGCCAGGGTCGCTGCGACGACGGCGGCCGCGCCGGCCATGTCGGACTTCATCTCGTGCATGTTGGCCGCCGGCTTGATCGAGAGCCCGCCGGTGTCGAAGGTGATGCCCTTGCCGACCAGGGCGAGGTGCTGGGTGGCGCCCTTGGGGGCGTAGGTCAGCTCGACCAGGCGCGGCGGGGCGTCGGAGCCCTGCCCGACCGACAGGATGCCGCCGCAGCCGAGCTCGGCGAGCTCGCGCTCGTCGAGGACCTTGACGCTCACCTTGCCCGCGCCCCGGGGGCGGGCCTTGACCGCCGCGACGATCGCGTCGGCGAACGACGGGGGCCGCAGGTCGTTGCCCGGGGTGTTGACCCAGTCGCGGGTCATGGTGACCGCGGCGGCGAGCACCTGCGCCTCGTCGAAGGCCGCGACGACGTCCTTCTTGCGGGCCGCGGCGCTCAGCAGCACGACCTCGCCGGGCGACTTCTTCTCGCCGGCGCTCTTCTTGTACGTCGTGAACGTGTAGCCGCCGAGGAGGTAGCCCTCGGTCGTCGCCCGCACCAGGGCGGCGGAGTCGGCCGGCAGGGCCAGCGCGACCGAGGCCGCGTTGGGGACCGCACGGGCCGCGGCACCGGCCGCGCGGCGTACGCCGTCGGGGCTGGCCTCGGCGCCCAGGCCGACCAGCACCAGCATCGGCGAGGCGATGGTCTTCGACGTCGGTACCTTGACGACCTCGCCGGCCTTGCCCGTGACCCCGAGCGACGCCAGCAGCGGGGCGAGCTTGCGGCCGTAGGCCTCGGTCACGTCGTCGCCACCGGGGGCGATCGTGGGGCGCGAACCCCCGGAGAGCACGCCGACGACCACCGCGTCGCATCGGGTCTTGGCGGGGCTGGCGCTGCGCAGGGTCAGGGTCGTCACGCGGTGGAGCCTACGGGCCGTGGCCACCCCTCGGGTGGCAGGTCGGGTGGCAGGTCGTGCGGCAGGTCGGGTGTCGGGAGGTAGGTTGCCGACCATGTCCGAGGCGTCTGGTCCCCCGGAGCCGTTGCGCTCCCCACTGCACGACCGCCACGTGGCGCTGGGCGCCAAGTTCGCCGACTTCGGCGGCTGGTCGATGCCGTTGCAGTACGCCGGGGTGGTCGAGGAGCACACCGCGGTGCGCACCGCCGTCGGCATCTTCGACGTCAGCCACCTCGGCAAGGCCGCGGTGACCGGCCCCGGGGCAGCCGCGTTCGTCAACGCCACGCTCTCCAACGACCTGCGCAAGATCGGCCCGGGGCGGGCGCAGTACACGTTGTGCTGCGACGACGCGACCGGCGGCATCGTGGACGACCTCATCGCCTACTACCGCGACGACGAGTCGGTCTTCCTGATCCCCAACGCGGCCAACACCGCCGAGGTGGTCCGCCGGCTCGCCGCCGCTGCGCCGGAGGGGGTCGAGGTCGTCGACCAGCACCGCGACTTCGCCGTGCTCGCCGTCCAGGGGCCGGCCTCCGACGAGCTGCTCGCCGCGGTGGGTCTGCCGACGGGGCACGACTACATGAGCTTCGTCGACGCCTCGTTCGCCGGCACCCACGTCGTGCTCTGCCGCACCGGCTACACCGGTGAGCGCGGCTACGAGCTCGTCGTGCCCAGCGACGGGGCCGGTGCCGTCTGGGACGCGCTGCTCGCCGCGGGCGAGCCCTTCGGCCTGACGCCGTGCGGCCTCGGGGCCCGCGACACGCTGCGCACCGAGATGGGCTACCCGCTGCACGGGCAGGACATCTCGCTGTCGGTGACCCCCAACGAGGCGCGCCTGGGCTGGGCGGTCGGCTGGAAGAAGGACGCCTTCTGGGGCCGCGACGTCCTGGTCGCCGAGAAGGAGGCCGGCCCGCGGCGCCGCCTGGTCGGTCTGGAGTCCACCGGCCGCGCGATCCCGCGGCCCCACATGAGCGTGTCGCTGGTGCCCGACGTCCTCCTCGGCGAGGTCACCTCCGGCACCTTCTCGCCGACGCTCAAGAAGGGGATCGCGCTCGCGCTGCTCTCCTCGGTCGTCAACCCCGACGCGCAGGTGGGAGTCGACGTGCGCGGCCGGCGCGAGATGTTCCAGGTCCGTTCGCTGCCCTTCGTCGATCCCTCGGTGCGAGAGTCATGACCATGATGCCCGAACAGCCCCCGACCTTCCGCCGGCCGACCGCCGCCGAACGGCCCTGGACGTGGCGCCTCGAGGACGCCGCCGGCGCCGAGGTCACGCCGAGCGGCGACGACGCCGCCGACCTGGTCGAGCAGCGCTTCTCCAGCCAGGCCGACGCCGAGTCCTGGGTCGGTGAGGTCTTCGCCGACCTCGCGGCCGCCGGGGTCGACCAGGTCACCCTCTTCGAGCACGACCGCCGGGTCTACGGACCCATGTCGCTGCACCCCTGACCCGCGCGCCGTCGTACGCACCGAGCATCCGTGGGCGCGGTCGCGACGAACCCCTGGGGACACCCGCGTGCCGGGTGCGACCACCTGGACGAGCGGAGAGGCAGCGGCGATGCCCGAGGCGGGGCCCCAGGGCCGGCAGGGCCGCGACACCGGGTCCTTCGTGACGTTCGCGGTGGGCCGCTGGCCGGTCGTCGTCCGGATGCTCGTGCTGCTGGGCGCCCCGCCGCGCCAGGCCGAGGACGTGGCGACCACCGCGGTCGGGACGTTCCTCGAGCGCTGCGAGCACGACGACTGGCTCGACCTCGACGTCACCCTGACCGCCGTGGTGGTCGACACCTGGGAGCGTGACCGCACGCCCTGGTGGCGTCGCCCCGAGCTGCGCACCGACGACGAGCTGGCGGGCACCGGGGTGCCCGAGGTGCTCGGCACGCTCGACGTGCTGACCCCGACGCAGCGGGCCCGGGTCGTCGCCGGGGTGGTGGCGGCACTGACTCCCGAGCAGCTCGACGAGGCCCTGGGGGCGGCCGGGCCCGCCCCGTCAGGGACCTGGGACGACGACGTGGCGCGCCTCGCCCCGGCGATCCCGGTCGGGGAGCCCCGCGTCGCGCAGGCCCGCGCGCTGCTCGTCGAGCGCCGTCGCGGCGGGCGCCGTCGGGTCGTCGCCGGGGTCGTCGCCGGGCTGCTCGTCGCGGTCGGCCTGATCACGGTCGGGGTGCGTGCGGTCGACCCGCAGCCCGTCCCGGACGCGGCCGGCGGGGCGTCCACGGCCGCGTCCACCCCGCGACCCTCGAGCAGCCCCTCGCGCCCGGCGTACTCGGGCCCCGACCTGGTCCCGGTCGCGTGGTACGACGGGCGCCTCGTGCACCTGCCCGGTCGCACGGTCCCGGTGCCGCGCGTGGTCGCGCTGGTGCGCGTCGGCGACGGCGTCGTGGCCACCGACGACCGTGGTCGGGTCCTGCACGTGGGCGCCGGTGGCGCGGTCGAGACGCTCGGACGCACCACCCCCGGTGCCCGGGTGGTCGCCGACCCCGCGGCGCTCGCCGCGGCGTGGGTCGACGCAACCTCGGGCGCGGTCGTCGTGCGGTCCGTGCGCGGCAGGGCCACCGTGCTCCCGACCGGACCGGACGGGCGCCCGCGGGTCGTCGCCCTCGACGACGGCACGGTCTTCGTCGACCGCGCGGGCGGGCAGCCGCTGACCCGGGCCGGCGACGTCGTGGCGCTCCAGGCCCCCGACGGGCTGCTCGACGTCGCCGGTGGCACCCAGGCGCGACAGCGCGACCCCGACCTCGTCCAGGTCTCCTCCGGGCACCAGGCCAGCGGTGTCCCCGGTCGCGACGGCACGCTCTCCGACGACGGCGACTACCTCGTCACCCGCGACCTCGACGCGAGCGGCGACCCGTTGCGCAGCGTCGTCGACCTCGAGCCCGGGACACCGCTCCCGCTCGACCTGGGGGCCCGTGCCCTCGTGCGGGACGCGGCCTTCGGCGAGGGCACCGTCACCTTCGTCGTCGAGGACCACAACGGCATCCAGTACCCACCGGACCGTCCGCGCGGACGGGGCTTCATCCCGGGCTTCACGCTCGTGGTCTGCGACCTGGCCAGCGTCTCGTGCCAAGCCGGGGTCGAGGTCTTCGGCACCAACGCGCGACCGCTGCTGGCCCACTGATCTTGCCCGGTCCGTCGTGTGGTGGTGACGAATATCATGCAGGGACGAGCCGGTTGCGCGACGACCTGAGGAGGCAGCGGTGCCCGACCCGACGCACGCCCCGCCGCCCAGCCCCGTCTGTGCCCGCGTCGCCGTGCGGGTGGGGTGATCATGGTCGCCGCCGACGAGACCACCGCCCACGCCGCGAGCCGGTGGCCGACCGTCGTGCGCGTGCTGGTCCTCCTCGGCGCACCGCCGTCCGAGGCCCGGCGCCTGGCCGTGGAGGCGACGGCGCGGGTGCTCGACGCACCGGGCGACCACTACGGACCCTGGGACCCTGACACCGCCCTGTTCGCCGAGGTCGTCGGCGCGTGGGAGGACGACCGCCGCCCGTGGTGGCGACGCCCGTCACCGGCCCCCGAGGTCGTGGGGCACGACGAGGTGGAACGCGGCCTCGACGCGCTCGAGCCGACCACCCGCGCGCGGCTGGTGCTCACCGCGGTCGCCGGTCTGGCTCCGGAGCAGGTCGAGGCGATCGTCGACGACGGTGGTGCGACGGGGACCGGCCGCGGTGACGGCTGGCCGGCGGAGCTGGGCTCGGCGTCGGCGGTCGTCGCCGCCGCGCTGGACCCTGGTGCGGCCGACGTCGGCCGCGTGGTGGCGGTCTCCCGCGGTCGTCGGCGGCGGCGCCGTACGGTCCTGGGGGCGGGGGTGGCCGGCCTGGTCGCTGCGGTCGCGCTGGTCGTCGGCGGCGCGGTGGTCCTCGTCGACCCGGTCGACCCGCCGGTCGCGGAGTCCACCGGGGCCGGCGCCGTGCGTCCGGTGGTGACCGTGCAGGTCGGTCCGGCGCGCCCCGTCCCCTGGTACGACGGCCGGTCGGTCCGCATGGGTGCCTCGACCGTCGACGTCGCCGGGTTGCGAGCGATGACCGTCGTCGAGGACGGGGTCGCAGGGCTGCTCGCCGACGGATCGGTGGTGCTGGTGCGCCCCGACGGCGTCCTGCCGCTCGGCCGTGTCGGCGACGACAGCCCGGTGGTGGGTTCGGCCGACTCGCCGGGCGTCGCCTGGATCGACGCCGACGGCGCCCTGGTCGTGGCGCGGGTGCCGCCGACCGTGGTGCGCGACGACCTGCCGGCCGGAGCCCGGCTGGTGGGGCGCGACGGCGACGACACCTACCTCGCGGTCGGTGCCGACCACCTCGTCGTGCCCGACCACGGCACCGAGCGTCGCGTCCCCGGGCCGGTGCCGGCAGCGGTCGCGCTCGGGACGCGGCGGTCGCTCGACGGACGCTACGAGCTGGTCAGCGCGCCGGCGTCAGGCACGGCGGACTCGACGCCTCCGGTCGTCGACGTCAACGACGTCGGCAGCGGTCGCACGGTTCCCCTGCTGCTCCCCGACGGGGTGATCGTCGATGCTGCCTTCGGTCAGCCCGGGATCGTGACCTTGGTGCTGGCGGGCCGGACCGAGGGGCACTACGACGTCATCAACTGCCGCCTGGTCGAGGGTGTCTGCCTGAGTGCGGCCGAGGTCAACGGAGCGGACAGCCCGCCGCTCCTGGCGCACTGACCGCGCGCCACCAGGGCACGCCATAGGGTCGGCGGCATGCTGCCGTTCCGCCAGGTCGACGTGTTCTCCGCCGAGCCGCTGCGCGGCAACCCGGTCGCCGTGGTGCACGACGCCGACGGCCTCGACGACGTGCAGATGGCGGCGTTCGCACGGTGGACCAACCTGTCCGAGACGACGTTCCTGCTGGCCCCGACGACGTCCGGGGCCGACTACCGGCTGCGCATCTGGACCCCCGGCGGCGAGCTGCCCTTCGCCGGCCACCCGACGCTCGGGTCGGCCCACGCCTGGCTCGAGGCCGGGGGAGTGCCGGCCGCCCCCGACGTGGTGGTGCAGGAGTGCGCCGCCGGCCTCGTCGACGTACGCCGCGGTGCCCGGCTCGCCTTCGCCGGCCCGCCGCTGCTGCGGTCGGGGCCGGTCGACCCGGGCGACCTCGCGCACGCCGTACGGGTGCTCGGGCTGTCGCACTCCGACGTCGTCGAGGCGGCCTGGATCGACAACGGGCCGGGCTGGATGGGGCTGCTGCTCACCGACGCCGAGACCGTGCTCGCGTGCCGCCCCGACTTCGGGGCCTTCGCCAACCTCAAGGTCGGGATCGTGGGACCCCGGCCGGCGGGCGCCGCGCACGCCGTCGAGGTGCGGGCCTTCTGCCCCGGCTACGGACCCGAGGAGGACCCCGTCACCGGCAGCCTCAACGCCGGGATCGGTGCCTGGTTGGCCGGGACCCGCCTGCCCTCGTCGTACGTCGCCTCCCAGGGGACCGTCCTGCAGCGTCGCGGTCGGGTGCACGTCGACCTCGTCGACGGCGTGGTGTGGGTCGGCGGTGAGACACGCACGACGGTCTCGGGGGGCGTCGACCTCGGCGACTAGATTGGCGCCGTGCGCGCCTACCTCGACCTCGTCCAGCGAATCCTCGACGAGGGCGTCGAGAAGTCCGACCGCACCGGGACCGGCACCCTGTCGGTCTTCGGTCACCAGATGCGCTTCGACCTGACCGAGGGCTTCCCGCTGGTGACCACCAAGAAGGTGCACACCCGCTCGATCTTCGCCGAGCTGCTGTGGTTCCTGCGCGGCGACACCAACGTGAAGTGGCTCCAGGACCGCGGCGTCACGATCTGGGACGAGTGGGCCGACGCCGACGGCGACCTCGGTCCGGTCTACGGCTACCAGTGGCGGTCGTGGCCGACCCCCGACGGTCGTCACGTCGACCAGATCGCCCAGGTCGTCGAGCAGATCCGCACCAACCCCGACTCGCGGCGCCACGTCGTGTCGGCCTGGAACGTCGCCGACATCCCCGACATGGCCCTCGCGCCGTGCCACACGATGTTCCAGTTCTACGTCGCCGCAGGAAAGCTGTCGTGCCAGCTCTACCAGCGCTCCGCCGACGTGTTCCTCGGGGTGCCGTTCAACATCGCGTCCTACGCCCTGCTGACCCACATGGTCGCCCAGGTCACCGGCCTCGAGGTCGGCGACTTCGTGCACACCCTCGGTGACGCCCACCTCTACACCAACCACCTCGACCAGGCCCGCCTGCAGCTCACCCGCGACCCCC
>CALRVO020000111.1:0-9569 GCA_943371595.1 Sphingomonas paucimobilis | reverse complement strand
CGAGGTGGCAGGCCATCACGTCGGTGTAGCCCTCGACCACGACGGCCTGCGACGTCTTGGCCATCGAGGTGCGGGCCAGGTCGATGCCGTAGAGGACCTGGCTCTTCTTGTAGAGCGTGGTCTCGGGGGTGTTGAGGTACTTGGCGTCGATGCGGTCGTCGTCGAAGATGCGTCGCGCGCCGAAGCCGATGGTGGCCCCGCCGGGGTCGCGGATGGGCCACAGCAGCCGCCCGCGGAACCGGTCGTAGGCCGACCGCCCGACGGCCACGACGCCGGCGGCGACCGCCTCGTCCTGGCTGAAGCCGCGCCCGCGCAGGTGCTTGAGGAGGGCGTCGCCGTCGCGGGGCGCGAACCCCATGCCGAAGTGCTCGGCCGCGGCCTGGTCGAAGCCGCGTTCTTGCAGGAAGCGGCGGCCCTCGACGGCGACGGGACCGGCGAGCTGCTCGGCGTAGAACTCCTGGGCGACCCTGTTGACCTCGACCAGGCGCTGGCGCGGCGGGCCCTTGGGCCGGTCGTCGCGGCCGTCGCCGTCCTCGCGGCGGAGCACGACGCCGGCCTTGTCGGCGAGGCGCTCGACGGTCTCCATGAAGGAGAGCCCGTCGATGTCCATCACGAACGTGAAGACGTCGCCGCCCTTCTGGCAGCCGAAGCAGTGCCAGAACTGGCGCTGGGGGTTGACGTTGAACGACGGGGTCTTCTCGTCGTGGAAGGGGCACAGCCCCTTCATCGAACCGCCGCCGGCGTTGCGCAGGGTGACGTAGTCGCCGATGACCTCGTCGATGCGGACCTTCTCGCGAACTGCTGCGATGTCCTCCTCGCGGATCCGGCCTGCCACGGGGCGATCCTACGGGCGGGTGCCGAGCCTCAGTAGGCGCCCGTCATCTGGTTGTGGAGAACCTCGCCGGCCGCCCACCGGTGCAGCTGGTCGCGCACGAGACGGTGGGCCCGCGGCCACATCGCGCTCGACATGCCGCCGACGTGCGGGCTGACCAGCAGGCCCGGCGCGTCCCACAGCGGGTGGTCGGGGGGCAGGGGCTCCGGGTCGGCCACGTCGATCGCCGCCGTGACGCGACGCGTGTGGAGGGCGGCGACCAGGTCGTCGGTGACGACCACCGGACCGCGAGCCAGGTTGACCAGCAGGGCACCGTCCTTCATCCGACCCAGGAAGTCGTGGTCGACCAGCCCCCGAGTCTCGTCGGTGAGGGGTACGACGAGCACGACCACGTCGGCCTCGGGCACCAGACCGGGCAGGTCGGCGAACCCGTGCACCTGCTGGTCGGGGCGGGCCGTGCGCGCGACCCGGACGACCTCGACCTCGAACGGCAGCAGCCGCGCCTCGACGGCCTCGCCGATGGCGCCGTAGCCCACGATGAGCACGCGCCGGTCGGCCAGCGAGGGACGCCAGCCCGCGGCCCAGGCGTGGCGCTGCTGGGCCCGCACGAAGTCGGGCACGCCGCGCAGCGAGGCCAGCACCAGCGTGAGGGCCAGCTCGGCGGTCGAGGCGTCGTGGATGCCGCGGCCGCTGCACAGCGTGACCCCGTCGGGCACCCGGCCGCGCAGGTTGTCGACACCGGCGGTCAGGGCCTGCACGACCTCGAGGCTCGCCATGTCGTCGATGACCTCGGTGACCTCGGGGCCCAGGCGGTAGGGCGGCACGTAGAACCGCACGTCGCCGACGCTGGCGGGCACGTCACCGTCGACCGGGTCGACGACCTCGTAGCGCAGCCCGGTCGGCGGGTCACCGAGCTCAGCGGGGTCGAAGGGCAGCCAGACGAGGGGTGCGGTCACGGCTCGAGCCTACGAAAGGACGCCGGGGTGGCGTCAGGTCGTGGTGAGGCGGGCGTGGCGGGCCACGGCGCTGGCGTCGGTGAGGGAGGCGACCTGGTCGACGACCACCCGCAACCGGGCGGCGTCGTCGACCGCGGCGTGCCAGTCGTCGGCGTACTGACGGTCGAGGGCGTCGGGACCGCGGTCGCACAGGACGGCGACGAGCTCGGTGAGCACCTCGCGCTGGTGCTCGAGCGCCGCGACCCGGTCGACGGCCTGCATGACGTAGTGGGCGGCGACGCCCTTGAGGACCGCGATCTCGAGCAGCGTCTGCTCGGGGAGCACCAGGCTCGCGCGGTAGCGGACGAACGGACCGTCGCCCGCGGCGAACGTCGCCTGCTGCACGTCGCCGCAGAACCGGCCGATCAGGTCGCTGGTGAGGTTCTTCAGCGCCGCGAGGTGGCGCCGGCTGCCGTCGTAGGACGCGGTCGGCCAGCTGCCGACGGTGAGCAGGCCGTCGAGCACCGCGTCGAGGTCGTCGTCACGGGCGCCGGGGAGGTACCAGTGGCGCAGGGTCTCCCAGACCGCGGGCCGGTCGAGCGCGGTGAGGTCGAGGCGACCGGCGACCACGCCGTCCTCGACGTCGTGGACGGAGTAGGCGACGTCGTCGGCGAGGTCCATGACCTGAGCCTCGAGGCACTGCCGGCGCAACGGCGCGTCGGCGCGCATCCAGTCGAAGACCGGGCGGTCGTCGGCGTAGACGCCGTACTTGAGGGCGTCGGGCCCCTCGGGGGCGCGCTCCCAGGGGTACTTGGTGCAGGCGTCGAGGGTGGCGCGGGTGAGGTTGAGCCCGACCGACCGCCCGCCGTCGGGGCCGTCGTCGAAGGTCTTGGCCTCGAGCCGGGTCAGCAGCCGCAGCGTCTGGGCGTTGCCCTCGAAGCCCCCGCACGCCTCACTCACCTCGGCCAGCGCCCGCTCGCCGTTGTGACCGAACGGCGGGTGCCCGAGGTCGTGGGCCAGCGCCGCGGTCTCGGCGATGTCGGGCTGGCTACCGAGCGCGCGGGACAGGTCCCGGGCGACCTGGGCGACCTCGAGCGAGTGGGTCAGCCGGTTGCGCACAAAGTCGTCGGACTGGGGTCCCACCACCTGGGTCTTGGCCGCCAGACGGCGTGAGGACGCCGCGTGGACGACGCGGGCCCGGTCGCGCTCGAAGGGCGTGCGCACGGGTGCGTCGACGCGCTTGGGCGGCTCGACGACGACCCGCGCGGAGGCGGTGTCGTCGTAGAGGTCGTCGGGGCTCATCGCCGCAAGCCTAGGGACCCGCTGCGACGACCGGGCCCGGGGCCGGGTCGAGGGGCCGGCACCTCCGCTGCGATCGCGTGGTCCCGAGACCGCCGCCCGCAACCTCCTCGACCACCGTGGGTCGAGAGCGGTGCGGGACCGCGTCGCGCGCGGACCACGTGGCGACCGGATGAGTCAGTAGGTCGTGACGTGGACGTGGTCGTAGTGGTTG
Organism: Sphingomonas paucimobilis; assembly: GCA_943371595.1. Classification (GTDB taxonomy): domain Bacteria; phylum Actinomycetota; class Actinomycetes; order Propionibacteriales; family Nocardioidaceae; genus Nocardioides. The sequence continues at coordinate 6,289 of CALRVO020000111.1, read as the reverse complement.
GCGGTCACCGACCCGCGGTCCTCCATGCCCCGCCAGCCCTCGCCGGAGCGGTCGACCGACCAGATCTGCTGAGCGTAGATGACGTAGTTGACGCCGAGCTCGGCGTAGTACTTGCGCACGAAGTCGGCCACGGCCTGGCCCTCGGAGCCCGAGACCATGATGTCGACCGCGATGCCCTGAGCGTGCTCGCCGTCACCGCGGAAGGTGCCGTAGACGCTGATGTCGGGGAACTCGGCGCAGACGGCCTCGTGGACCTTGACGATGTTGGGGCTGACGCCCGGGGACACCGACGTGCCGTTGGTGCAGTCGCCTCCCAGGGTGAACGGCTCCTGGTCGGTGAGGTAGCCGGCGGTCACCCATCGGGTCTGGGTCTTCTCCCAGACGATCTCGACGCGACCGAACAGCTCGCGCCCGGTGACGAGCACCTGCTCGCCGGCGTCGACCTCTCCGGTCTTGGCGGCCTTGTCACCGGGCTGGGTCCACAGGTTGAGCGGCTCGGTGGTCCACTGCTTGGTCGTCGCGTTGCTGATCGCCTTGCGGACCGCGGCCGGGGCCATCGTCTGCTCGAGCTTGGTCGGCGGGGCCGGCTTGGCCGCGACCTCGGCGCCCGGGGCGCTGGGAGTGACGGTCGTGCTGCCGAGCCGGCTGCTGGAGCCGCGCGACAGCGACGGCTGGCGGGTGATCACACCGGCCAGGTCACCGGCCGGCGCGGCGGTGTCACCGACGACGGGGGTCGAGGCCGCGCCTGCACTGAGGTCGACGGCCTGGACGTCGGCGCCGAGGACGCCGAGGCTGACGACGCCGGCGGTGGCGACGGCTGCCAGCGGGGCGGCGAGGGTGGTGGCGCTGAGTCGGGTGAGTCGGGCTCCGGGGAGCCGGCGGGCATTGGTCTCCCGCTTGTGGCGATGGTGTGCCACAGCGCTGATCCTTTGCTGTAGAAGGCAGGACGGTGCCCGCCGGGTTGGCGGCGGGCACGAACGTCGAGGATGGCACAGCCGCGTGGGCCCCGCGGAATCTCTACCGGTCCTGTCGACAGTGCCCTGGGTCACCTCGGTAAAAACCCCAGGTCAGCGGCCTGCGACGGTCGCGTCCGCCCGACGGTTTTTACCCTCCGGAGGTCTCGCCGGCGTCCTCGGTCAGCACGCAGCCGGTGCCATCGGTGTCGTCGAGCCACCCCTCGGGGAGCACGACACGACCGCGCGGGCTGCCCTGGCGGCCCCGCGGCGTACCAAGCTCGGAGACCGGGAACGGCTCGTCGGGGTCGAGCTCGGCGAGCAGGGCGTCGAGGTCGGCGAGCGTCGAGACCAGGGCCAGCGAGCGGCGCATCTGGCCGCCCGCGGCGAAGCCCTTGAGGTACCACGTGACGTGCTTGCGGAACTCCTTGCAGCCGCGCTCCTCGCCCATGTGCTGGCACAGCAGCTCGGCGTGGCGGCGCATCATCGTGGCGACCTCGCCGAGCGTGGGCAGGGTGCGCACCTCGTCGCCGGCGAAGGCGGCCGCGAGGTCGCGGAACAGCCAGGGCCGGCCGAGGCAGCCACGTCCGACGACCACGCCGGCCACCCCGGTCTGCTCGACCATCCGCAGCGCGTCGCGTGCCTCCCAGATGTCGCCGTTGCCGAGGACCGGGATGGTGTCGACGTGGTCGACGAGCGCGGCGATCGCGTCCCAGTCGGCCTCGCCGCTGTAGGCCTGGGCCACGGTCCGCCCGTGGAGGGCGATGGCGGCACAGCCGGACTCCTCGGCGATGCGGCCGGCGTCGAGGTAGGTGAGGTGGTCGTCGTCGAGGCCCTTGCGCGTCTTCATCGTCACCGGGACGTCGTAGGGCGCCGCCGCCGCGACCGCGTGCTGCAGGATCTGGCCCAGCAGGTTGCGCTTCCACGGGAGCGCGCCGCCGCCGCCCTTGCGGGTCACCTTGGGCACTGGGCAACCGAAGTTGAGGTCGATGTGGGCGACGCCGTACTCGCCGCAGAGGATCTCGGCGGCCTTGCCGACGTAGACCGGGTCGGTGCCGTAGAGCTGCACCGAGCGGGTCGTCTCGAGCTCGTCGAAGACGAGCATCTTGAGCGTGGTGTCGTCGCGCTCGACCAGACCGCGGCTGGTGATCATCTCGCAGACGTAGAGCCCGGCGCCCTGCTCGGCACACAACCGCCGGTAGGCGGCGTTGGTGATGCCGGCCATCGGGGCGAGCACCACGGGGGTGTCGACCGTGAGGGAGCCGAGGCGCAGTGGAGCGGTCACCCTCCCATGATGGACCGCGGGGCACCCGGGCGTGGAATCAGCCGGCGGTGCCGGACCCACCCTTGCCCTTGTCCTTGCGCTTGTCCTTGTTCTTGCCCGCGGCGTCCAGCTGCTTGACCTTGCCGGTCCAGGTGAGGGGGACGACGCCCTCGGGCGGTCGGAACATCACCGAGATCAGCTCGGCCCCCGACGGCACGAGGAAGATCAGGCAGGAGCGGGCCCGGTCACCGGGAGCGAAGATCGCGGGCAGCGCCGAGCCGGGGCACGGCTCGAACGCCTGGTCGACGCCGGTCGGAGGGACCAGGCGGCCGGCGGTGTCGACGGCGTAGAGCGGAAGCTGACGCCCGCCGAGGTCGGTCTCGCCCCCGTTGCCGACCAGGGTCGAGACGAAGTAGGGCGTGGACGCCGCGGCCGCGGGATCGAGGTCGAAGCCCTGCAACGACTTCTTCACGGTGGTCTGCTCGACCTTGAGCACGGTGACACCGACGACACCGACGAGGTCCTGCCGCGGTTTCCAGGCCGCGAAGGCGCCCTGCCGGAAGGACAGCTCGGTGCCGGGCTCGGTGAGCTCGACGCCGTCGGGGACCGGGAGGTAGTCGGCCGGGTCGGTGTCGCTCGGGTCGGTGCCGCTCGGGTCGGCGGCGCTCGGGTCGGACGCCGTCGAGGTCGCGGTCTGCGGCGAGGGGGTCTCCTGCTCGGCGTCGTCGGAGGACGCGCCGCCGCACCCGACGAGCAGGGTGCTGAGCACCGCGCTCGCGAGCACGACGGCGACCGGACGACGCGACATGGCGGCTCAGACCCCGATGAGTCGCTCGGCGAGGTAGGCGGTGACGCCCGACAGCGGGATGCGCGACTGGGCCATCGAGTCACGCTCGCGGATCGTCACGGCGTCGTCCTCGAGGGTCTCGAAGTCGACGGTGATGCAGAACGGCGTGCCGACCTCGTCCTGGCGGCGGTAGCGCTTGCCGATCGCGCCGGCGTCGTCGAAGTCGATGTTCCAGCCGCGCCGCAGCTCGGCGGCGAGGTCGCGGGCCTTGGGCGAGAGGTCGGCGTTGCGGCTGAGCGGCAGCACGGCGGCCTTGATCGGCGAGAGGCGCGGGTCGAGCCGCAGCACGGTGCGCTTGTCGACGCCACCCTTGGTGTTGGGGGCCTCGTCCTCCTCGTAGGCGTCGACCAGGAACGTCATCAGGCTGCGCGACAGACCGGCCGCGGGCTCGATGACGTAGGGCGTGTAGCGCTCGTTGTTGGCCTGGTCGAAGTAGCTGAGGTCCTTGCCGGAGGCCTCGGCGTGGGTCGTGAGGTCGAAGTCGGTGCGGTTGGCGATGCCCTCGAGCTCGCCCCACTCCGAGCCGGCGAACCGGAAGCGGTACTCGATGTCGACGGTGCGCTTGGAGTAGTGGCTGAGCTTCTCCTGGGCGTGCTCGTAGTGGCGCAGGTTGTCCTTGTCGATGCCGAGGTCGACGTACCAGCGGGTGCGCTCGTCGATCCAGTACTGGTGCCACTCCTCGTCCTCACCTGGCTTGACGAAGAACTCCATCTCCATCTGCTCGAACTCGCGCGTGCGGAAGATGAAGTTGCCCGGGGTGATCTCGTTGCGGAAGCTCTTGCCGATCTGGGCGATGCCGAACGGGGGCTTGGCGCGGCTGCTGGTCACGACGTTGGCGAAGTTGAGGAAGATGCCCTGGGCGGTCTCGGGACGCAGGTAGTGCAGGCCCGACTCGTCCTCGACGACGCCGAGGTAGGTCTTGAGCAGCCCGGAGAACTGACGCGGCTCGGTCCACGCGCCGCGGGTGCCGCAGTTGGGGCACGCCAGCGTCGCGAGGTCGATGGTGTCGGGGTCGACGTCGGCGTCGCCGTCCTTGCCCTTCTTCTCGGCCGCGGCCTCCTGCAGGTGGTCGGCACGGAAGCGCTTGTGGCACGACTGGCACTCGGTCAGCGGGTCGCTGAACGTCGCGACGTGGCCGCTGGCCTCCCAGGTCTGGGTCGGCAGGATGATCGAGGAGTCGAGGCCCACGACGTCGTCGCGCATCTGCACCATGGACTTCCACCACTGGCGCTTGATGTTGTCCTTGAGCTCGACCCCGAGCGGGCCGTAGTCCCACGCGGAGCGGGTGCCGCCGTAGATCTCGCCGCACGGGTAGACGAAACCCCGGCGCTTGGCGAGGGAGACGACGTTGTCGACGGCGGTCGGGGGCGGCTTGGCCACGGGGCTGCTCCTGGTGCGGGGTCCGGTCGGCTGGCTGCCGATCGTGGAGCGGTCAGCCTAACGAGCGTGTCTGCTGGATATTGAGGTCGGTGCCGGGGTCGGCGACCTCGTAGGCGCTGGGCTCGTCGAGCGCTCGGCTCAACGTGGCCACGGCGTGCAGCTTGACGTCGTACGACGACAGCGCGCGGCGGTAGGCGCCCACGTGCTCCCAGGTGGTGGTGAGCACCCACAGCTCGGGGTCGTCGACGTTGCGACCCATCGTGCCGCGGAGGTAGCCGGGGCGGGCCGCCAGCGCGTCGTGGGCGCGCTGCAGGTCGACGCGGAAGGCCGCGCCCTGGGGTTCCGGCACGCGGAAACGGTTCACGACGATCACGTGCTCACCCTAGGGTCGGCCCATGACCGCCTTCTCCGACCTGCCCTACGTCAAGCCCGACGGGGTCGTCTACCCCGACGCCCCCTGGCACATGGTCGGGTCGATGTGGCTCACGGTGTTCCGTCTCGGGCACGACGTCACGACGGCCGGCGGCGCGGTGCGTCCCAAGGGCGTCTACGGCGCCACGTTCGTGTCCTACGAGGAGGGCAGTCCGCTGACCTACTCCGAGCTGCTGGTTGCCCGGGCGCTCCCCTCGAGCGCGGGCAAGGGCCGCAAGGTCTCGATCACCGACATCTGGGTCGACTCCCCCGCGTCGGTGGCCGGCGGCCGCGAGCTGTGGGCGATCCCGAAGGGCCTGTGCGACTTCGACCTCGAGACCAGCCACCGCGGACCGCTGTCGCGCACCGAGTGGTCGGCCTCGCTCGAGCGGCGTCCGATCGCGAGCGCCACCTTCACCGACGTCTCCCGCGCCGCACCCCGGCTGCCGTTCAAGGGCAGCACCTGGCAGCCCGAGCTGCCCGAGGGCGGTGGTGAGAAGGGGGCCGTGCTCAAGGGGTCGTCGAAGGCGCTGCCCGCCCGGGCCCGCTGGGACTTCGCCGCCGACGGGCCGCTGGGGTTCATGCGCGACGCACGCCAGCTGGCGTCGTTCCGGATGTCGTCGTTCCGGCTGTCGTTCGGCTGAGTCGCCGCCGGCCCCGGCCGGACGTGACGACACCGGCGCCCCGCAGAGCGGGCCGCCGGTGCCGGTGGCGCCTCTGGCGCGTTGCGGGGCTCAGCCCTGGGTTCGCTGCTGCTTCTTGGCCCGGGTGAGGGCGCTGAGCCGGTCGGCGTCAGCCTTGGCCTCGGCGGCGTCCTGCTCGGTGCGGCGCGCCTCGGCGAGCTCGGACTTCGGCCTGCGCTGCTGGGCGTTCTTCCTGGCGTTCGCAACGGACGTGACCTGCTTGGTCTTCTGCTCGACGGCGGCCGTGCGGCCCGACGCACGCGTGCGCGCGGCGGCCTTCTTGCCCTCTGCGAGCCTGGCCGCCTCCGTCTCGGCCTGCTGCTTGCCACGGGCCTCGACCTCGTCGGCCCGGTCGAGCCCGGAGGCCGCTCGGTCCTGCGCGGCGGTGCGCTTCTCCGCAGCGCGCTCGCGGCCGGCCGCGGCCTTCGAGGCGGCCTGCTGACGACGCGTGGCGGCCTCCGTCTCGAGCCGGTCCGCGGCTCGGAGCGCCTCGGAGCGCTCGACCCGGTCGGTCCCGCGCTGGGCGATGTCGGCGTTGGAGAGGACCGCGCCGGCCAGCTTGTCGGCCGAGCCGATCACCGTGTCGAGGACGACCTTGGGACGGGAGGTCTCCGGCAGGAGCTGCGAGAGACGCCGGTCGAGGAGGACCAGGGGCAGCCGGGCCAGCTCGTAGGGGTAGGAGATGAGCGTGGAGATCGTGGTGGGCATGGTGGTCCTCACTTCTGGGTCTGGGCGCGCAGCTGCGCGGCCC
>CALRVO020000110.1:0-9587 GCA_943371595.1 Sphingomonas paucimobilis | reverse complement strand
AGCGCGCGATCTCGCGGCGCGCCTGGTCGAGAGGCTGGCCGATCTCCCGGACCGTCCCGACGCCGGACCGGCGTACGGCGCTCTCCGGACGCTCTGCCGGGAGTCGACGACCTACGGGCCGGAGTACGCGCTCGACGTCGTCAAGGTGTGGCGCCGCTCGCTCCCGCGCCTGGCGGAGGTCGAGAAGCCGAAGGAGCCACGCGTCCGGCGATACCCGAGCGACGAGGCGGGCCGGAAGGCGGAGCGGCGTGACCGCTACCGGCTCCAGGAGGAGGAGTCGTCGCGGTACTTCTTCCGTGGCTGGCTGGAGGGTGACGAGGAGACTCCAGCTCCCTCTCCCGGCTCCCGCGCCTACGCGGTGGCCCTCCTGGCGGAGGCGGTCGAGGTACTGGAGTCCCTGGTCGACGCGGAGGAGACCGTCGACGACGCGGAAGAGGTCCCGGCTCGAGTCCCGGCTCCGCGCCGGTTCTACACGGTCGGGGACGAGGTCCTCGGACCGCGCAAGCGGACCAACGACGGACGGCGCTACTGGACCGTCCCGGAGACGAAGGACGACGACGACGTGACGCTCTACACCGACGACGAGATCCGCGAGGCGGTCGAGATCCGGGAGATCGTGACCCGGCTACGTGAGCAGCGCGACCGACTCCAGGTCCCGCACCGAGCGACCGGCACGGACGGGACGGTCGTCCCTCTCGACGCTCGGCGGCGTACGTCGGACACGTCCTCACCCCGACCGGCTCCGTCCCGGTCCTGATCTCCCTCCCCGGAGTACCCATTAGCGCGCGCTGACGACGTGGTCAGTCCGTGCGAGTGCGGGCCGTGGTTGGCACCCGTGCGACCGGGTCGGGCGCTCCGGGGAGGGTTAAACCCGTGCGATTGAGCGGCTCCCGCTCCCGCGCATCTGCTCCCGCCCCTGGGGGTCACGGCGCTGTTTACACGCGCTGAATGCCACGGCGTCTCTTTCCAGCGTCGCGGCCCCTGGGGCGGGTCCCTACTTCCCTCGTCGTCGACCTGGACGGCGAGCGGTCGCGCTGCGCGCTGCGCTGCGCTCGGACACGCGAGGTGGTCTCGCGGTCCCTCCTGAAGGAGTTGGGCTCACATGAGCACGACACACACTCGGACCCGTCCCCCCGGCTCGCGCCCGCGCGCCGGGAGCGGCGGTCGTCCCCCTGGTGGCCCTCGTCGCGGCGGCGGTGGCCCTCCGCGCGTCCGCTCGACGACGCGACGGTCCTCCCCGGTCCGCCCGGAGGAGATCATCCCGCGCACGTCGCCGGATCTCGTCGACGGCTACGCGCGTCTGTTCCGCTCCGCGTTGGTCCAGGCGCTCGACCGTGTCCCGGCTGACGGAGGCGGGCTGATGCTTGCTCGCTCGCGTGCGGCTACGCGGACGTTCGATCTGACGCGTGGGCTGATGCCTGAGGCAGCAGAGCGGGTCCGGACCGGCGTGGTCACGGAGGTCGCTGCGGAGCGAGGGCTCGTGCGGCTGGGCGGAGCGCCGCTCTCGCACGAGATCCCGCACGAGGACCGGGCTCGGGCCGACGTCCCGCGCGGCAGGCCGGTCGACGGCGCTCGGGTCCGTCTCGGCGGGCGCAAGCGCTGACCGGCGCACGACACACGATCACTCACACCTGAAGGAGACAGACACATGAAGGTCCTCAACAGAGGCGAACAGATCCAGTTTCTTCCGGCCTCGGAGATCCTCACCGATGAGGCGCTCCCGGCCGCATGCAAGGGCGCGCTCGGAGCCTGGGAAGAGTCCCGCACGAATCGCGACGAGGTCCGGGCAGCTCTGGGCCGGGCGATCGCGGCGGCTCAGGATGAGTTCGTCGTATTCAAGGAGTCCGACGCACAGCGCTTTGCTGCGGAGGTCAACTACCGCGTCCGTGGCGAGCGGCAGGCGCTCGACGCGGCACAGCGGGCCGTGACGGTGGCCGCGAAGGCAGTCGTCGAGACGCTGTCGACTGAGGAGCACCGGGAGGCCCGGAGGGCGATCGGTGCCCGCCTGGCGCTGGAGGCGTACGCCGTCGAGGTCGACGCGACACTCGATCTGGTCAAGGCGCGGTCGCGACGGATGAACGTCGAGCCCCGGACGGAGCCGTCCCCGCTGGTCCCTGAGGGTCGGATGAGTTACGGCTCACCGAGCGCGGAGTCCCGTCTCGCGGCGCTCGACGAGGTCAACGCGGTCGCACTGGCGGAGATCGCCGGGGACCGCTGCGGCCTGGTCGAGGTCGAGGCGCGGGAGGACAAGGTCTTCGGGATGCGGCTCCTGACGACTCCTCGGCGTGCGGCGCTGATGGTGGGGACGAAGAACCGGACGCACGGCTCAACCTGGACGCTGGTCGAGGACGACGAGGAGGTCGCTCGATGAGGTCAACCGAAGAGGTGCGCCGGATGTACCTGGAGGAGCAGACGAAGAGCACGGACGCGGCGGAGGCTGCGGAGGCCCGTCGACGCCTGGCGGAGGACGAGGACGTCGACGACCTGATCCGCCGCGTCCACGAGAGGCAGGGGCGCGCATGAGCGGGCTCCGTCGTCCCCGTCCTGGTCTGGCGCAGGTCGACCCGGCGTCGCTGGAGCCGCGTCGGCGTGAGGTGCTGTCGCCCGGCGAGCGTGCTGCGCGGCGTGCTCGCGTGGTCGAGGAGCGGGCCGCGCGTGCTCGCGCTGAGGGCCGGGTCCCGCTGGCGGAGCGGATGACGTCGACTCCGCCGTCTGACGATGAGGAGGTCTGATCGTGGCTACCGGATGGGATCACGTCGACGAGGGCGCGGACGCGCTCTCGACTCGGCGTCGTCGCCGAGACGAACGAGACCGGGACCCGGTCCTCGGGCCGCTGGCGCATGGGTTCTACCGGCGTGCTGGTGAGTCGGAGGAGGACGCGGACGCGCGCGCTCGCCGGTTCGCGGAGCGTGCGGCGAAGGCTGAGGCGCGTGCTCGGGCGGCTCGGCTGCGTGGCCTCGGCTGACGTCTGCCGCGCCGTCGTCTACCGGCGTCGCCGGACGGTGACCTAGCGCGCTCGCCGGGGGTGGGGGTCGCGGCGGTGTCCCTCGGGGGGCTGTTGTGACCCTCCCCCGGGGGTGTCGCTGTCGTGGCCTCCCCCGGCCCGTCCTTGCCCTGCCCTGGGGGGTGCTGGCGCTTCGGAGGTGGGGGGCGTCTGTGGTCGGGCGGAGCCCGTGTCTGCGGCAGGCGCGGCGTGCTGGGACTCGGGTCCGGTGCGGGGCTCCTGGCTCGCTGACGGGGTTGTCTGGATTCCTGGCGGGGTGCTGCTCGTGCGGCTGGCGCTGGGCTCGGCCTGGTCAACGTCCCCGTTCGGCGCTCGCGGATTACAGCTCCGCCCCGGCGCTGCGCTGCGGCTGGGCTCGAGTCGCACGGTCTGCGCGTGCTCGTGCTCGGCGTGCGTTGCTCGTGTCGCGTCGCGCCGTCGAGGTCCCGCGCGTTCGTCGGGGGCGGCGCTCGACCCCCTGGGGGACCCCTCCCCCTCCCCCCTTCCTCCTCCTCACCGGGAGGCATGGCGCTCCTGGGTGAACGTGCCTGCCGTGTTTCTTGGGGCTCCCGCTCCGGCCCCGTCCCCCTGCCGTCATTCCCGGGGTTCATCCCCGTTTACACACTCACTGAGAGGCATTCGCATGACTTCAGAACCAAAGATCGGGGAGCCGTACGAGGCTCCTCCTGCACCTAACGACCTGGGCGAGGCTGGCCGTGCGTACTGGCTCCGGGTCGCTGACGAGTACGAACTAGGCGCGGTCGAGGAGCCTGCGCTCGGGCAGGTGTGCCGGACGCTCGACACGCTCGCGGCGCTCGACGAGGCGGTCCGTGCTCACGGCGTCGTGACGGCGGCGGGGACGATCTCCCCGGTCGTCGTCGAGCAGCGTCAGCAACGGGCGATCCTGGTCCGGCTCCTGGGCATTCTGGACCTTCCCGTCGACGACGAGGAGCGTCCCGCCGCTGGCGGCTCGGCTACGTCCCGCGCTGCGCGGAAGGCTGCGCGTGCTCGCTGGGGCTCCCCACAAGGGAGGCGCTGACGTGGGGCGGCGGCGTGAGCGGGTCGACCCGCGCTCCGGCTTCGGCTCGGCGTCCTCGGGTGAGGCGTTCCCGCCCGTCGAGGTCCCGGCTGAGGTCCTGGCGGCGGCGCGACGTGAGTCGGACGGGCTCGCGGGTGTGGCGGTCGTCGAGGTGTTCCTCCGAGAGGTTCACGGACCGGAGCCCGATCACCGCGACGACCGGGAGCGGTGGCTCGCCTGGGTCGGAGCGGTCGAGGAGCGCGCGCTCGGGCTACTCGAAGACGGGGCAATCGTGTGACCCGGACCGGCGCGTGATCTAGGAACGTCCGAGGCTTCGCCAGGCTCGGATTCGGGCGTCTCGATCCCGGCGCTGCGCCTCATCTGACGTCTGGCGTTCTGCCTGTTGGATCGCGGCCAGTGACCGGGAACGCTCCCGCAGCGCGAGGACCATGAGGACGACTCCGATCGGCGCGCCGATGATCGTCAGGCAAAGAAATAGTGCGACGGCGATATGGGCAGCAAACGACCGTCGCACCTCCCGACGCGCTAGGTCGAACTGCGTCTCAAAGCGATACGCACCCATGAACCCTCCTACGTCGGCACCGCACAATCCAACCTAAACCAAGGTGCGGGCCGGACCCTCAATCACCGCAAGGACCCTGGCTCGCCTGGGGTCGGAGCGGTCGAGGAGCGCGCGCTCCGATTCCTTGAGGACGGGCTCCTCGGGTGAGCGCCCTGAGCGCGGCATGGTCGGGCGGAGCCCTCCTGGCGGCATGGTCGGGCGGAGCCCTCCTGGCGGCATGAGCGGGCGGACTCCGCGACTCTGAGTCTGGTCAGCCCGAGACCGTCGAGGTCAGTTCGTGGTGAACCAAGAACGCCACCAGTGGAGTCAGGACGCTCGCGGACGCCAGCGCCCACCACCCCCATCGTCGCCCGGTCACGATGCGCTGCAGCTCGTTGTTGGCAAACAGGAAAGTCAGAAGCAGGAACCCGAGCAAGACTGTCGTCACCTTCGCGGTGCTTGCGAACTCAGGGTCGCCGTAATCGGGCAGTGGGTCGCCGAATTGTCCGTGAAGCCACGGGCCGGTGTACATAAACAGCGGGATGACTGGCAGCCCGCCCACGAGGTTCAGCAGGACGGTGGCGCTGAACCTCTGCCACCTCCGGTGCAGCGCCGGACGAGGCGCCAAGCGGCGCTCCAAGACGTCGGCGTCGGTCACTCCCTGACACTCTCACAGCCACGGTGAAAGCACACCCGACCATCGGCATGGTCGGGCGTATCGCGACCGACGCGCCCGCAGCGGCGCAACGAAGCCCCCGGCTCTCTTCGCGAGGGCCGGGGGCTTTCGTGCGTTCTGTGTGTGCCGCGTTCAGACCGAGGGATCGTCGCCCTATCCGCTCGTGTCCACCTTCGGCTCCGGTGACTCCGGTGCCCCCACAGACTGCGAAGACTCCAAGGTTGCCGTGGGCTCCAGCTCCTCTCCCTCCGTCGTCTGAGCGTCGGTGCCTGACTTCGCGGACTCGCTATCGTCGCCGTCCGTCGAGGGCGTGGCTTCCTCGTCGGCGAGGGCCGCTTCCGGCAAGTACTTGCCGTGCGTGCGGCGCAGGTAGTCCATGCCGTGACCCTGCGTGCTCGCGTAATCCAGCGAGTCTCGGACGAACTTCAACTTGTGGCGGGCGTCCTGAATGATCGTGGCCCAGGTCACGGCGCGCACGACGAAGTTTCCGGAGTCGACTACTACGCCGGGTTCGCGGTTGTTCTGTTCGGCCAGTCTTCTGACGGCCTTATCGATGGTGTCGCCGACGATCCAGAACTCCCACCTGACGTCGGTCTGAGCGAAGCGGGCGTCCTCCGCGACGGTGGTCGCGTAGTTCTGGATCTGTGCAAACTGCTCCAGCCCGATGTGGACGCTCGGTCGCTTGATTTCGATGACCAGGTGCTCACGATGATTCCGCTCCTGCATGATCACGCGGCTGAGCATGAGGTCCACAACCACTCGTCGGCCGTGCCCGTCGAGGACCTCCGCGTCGAGATCGGCGGGAGCGAGACCCTCGCGGCCGAGGAGACCGATGTGGGCCTTCAAGGCAGTCGCGAGCGTGTGATCGTCGGCGGTAAGCGCGTACTCCTCACGGAAGACCCACGTCTCCCCAGCGAGGATCCTATGAAGTTGGCTGCGCTCCTTCACGTGCTTCTTCAGTTCTTTGTCGAAGACGATCTGTTCGAGCCCCGCCAGGAAGTCGAGCCGGTCTGTGATCTCTCTCGCCGACGAGATCAGGTTGCTGAGGGTTGTCCGTTCCAGGAGGATCCTCAGCTCCTCCTGTCGGTCAGACGGAAGGTCCAACACCTCCCGAAGCACCATGTGAAGCGTGCCAGGGCTGGTCTCCAACGCCTCCCGCATGAGCCGTAGCGAAAGCGCCCGAGACTTCTTGTCAGTGTTCTCGACAACCGGGGCGGCGGCGACCGCGACGATCTCGAACATGTCTCGCTCGGCTTCTTCGACCTTGTCGGCGGGCTCGCCCTCGTACGGGTAGGTGTTGTCCGCCTTCCAGGTCTCGACAAGTTCACGACCTCGCTCCGACTGGCGCTCCTTGAAGTACTTCCGTAGCGCGTCCTTCGCTGCCTCCATCACGGCGGGAAGCGGCTCCTCTGCCATCTCGCCTAGGAGGATCTGGTTCTGGTTGTCGCGGAACCCCTTCCACTTCAGGTAGGCCGTGAACTCGAACCCCGGCGCGTGGATACCCGGTGCGATGTGCGTGAGCGTCAGTCCGTTTTCATCGCACAAGTGGAGGGCACGGTCCACGGACGTGTCCCACTCGATGATCACGAGTTCGATGGGATCGTCGACACCTTCGACTTCGAGGCTCACGGACTCTTGCGCGATCTGGAGGAGCGAGGGATCGAGTCGCTGCTTCTGCCACCAAACTTCGACCCCGTACTGCTGGAGGTATAGAGCGAAGGTCGTCGTCAGGTCGAGCAGCATCTGAGGCTTGGCGAGTTCCCTCGCGGCCTTGTCGGTCAGGTTCTCGATCGTGACTGTCGTCCCGGTCGGGGTGTCGTCGACCTGCACCGGATCAGACACGACGAACTCGCGGAGCGCGCTACGGCGTCCACCGATGGTCGTCTTCCACGAGCCACCGACCACACGCTCAGCGACGGACTCCCATCGGACGAACTCGCCGAGGCCGTACGCGGACCAGCGGCCTTGACCGTTCTGTCCGTGTAGGGCGCGCCCACCATCGGTCGCGGTCGTGGTCTTCTTCCAGGAGCCCCCGAGGTGGCCGAAGTACATGTTCGCGGCTTCGGGCGAGATCCCTGCGCCGTCATCGACGATCTGAACGGTGTCGATTCCCCCGGCGTCGTTCTCCGTGGTAGAGAGTGTGACCTTCTTGGCGTCGGCGTCGAGAGCGTTCCACACGAGTTCAGCAAGCCCGGCGAGTGGGCTCCTGACGAGTTTCTCTAGGTGGTCTTGCTCGACCGAGACCGTAAGCGTCGACACGCCGCCATCCTCACACAACCCACCGACGCCGCACGGCAATCAGACGAGACGTCGCGCGAGGCCCGTAACCTTCGGCGCATGAGCGACGCTGCATGGGCACTCCTGGGTCTGGCGGTCGGTGCTGCGATCCCCGCGTTGACAACGATCTACCAGACTCAAAAGCAGAGCGACCAGGCCGACCGGGATCGTCAGGAAACCCGTGAGGCGCGATTGTTCGAACTCCGGCGAGACGCCTACGTCAACTTCCAGAAGATCGCGCGATCGACGCTCGACTACTTCTGGCGCTCGGATGAAGTCGGGGACGTCCCACCGCCTGACGAGGACGCGCTTGATCCCCTCCTGAACGCTGAGGCGGCGGTGCAGATGTTCGGGACCGCCGCGTCCGCCGAGAAGGCACGCGCGGTGGTCGCGGGGCTGGGCAAGTATGGATCGAAGCATCCCTACAGCGCCGTAGATGCGGAGATTCGGACGTTTGCCGACAGTGCGCGTAAGGATCTGGGCGCTCGGGCGTAGCCGCGTCTGATGGGTATTCCACCTTGCGCTGACTGGTGATGCCGGGAAGGTCGGCGGTGAGCATCACGCGCCTCGCGAACCTACCGAGACCGCGCTTCGTGAGTGTCTTGAAGGAGGTCGTCAGACTGTGCAACTCTTCTCGACCGTGGGGTCGTCGAGGAACTGCTGCAGCGGCCCGAAGCCCGAGACCCGCGCGACCAGCTCACCCACGAGGGCCGCGGGGTCGGCCACCGGCGCGACCTGCCCGGTCAGGCTGCGCTCGTCGTGCTCGCGGACGACCACCTCGGCGAGGCGGCGTACGACGGCGGCGTCGCGCTGCGGGTCGACACCCTCGCGCCGCACGAGCTCGCGCACCGTGCGGTCGAGGTCGTCGACCAGGCTCGCGGCATCGTGCGCAGCAGACGTCAGGGTCACCGCGCGCCCCCTTTCCCGAGTGGATGAGCGCTGGTGGCGAAACCATAATTCGAATCACCGCCACCGGACAGACCCCGTCGTCGATGTGTGGACAATCCGTGACGGCTGTTCACTCGTGAGTCGATCCGTTCCTCTTTCCCGGGGGACCGCACCGAGCGCGGCCGACCCGACCGGCGCACGGTGCGGCGGAGAAGGCGCGCGCTCGTGGCCGAGACTCGCGACGTCGGGTCGGTATCGATGGGCCCAGCCGGCCAGTCCCACCCGGGGTGGCCCACCGACTGGGGACATGCACCCCTGTCGACTGGGCTGTCGGCCCACCGAGGGTGGCGTCCATGACTCGCTCACCACGCAGCAGTGGCGCCCGCTCCGCCTCGCTCGTCGCCGGCCTGGTCCTCGGGCTCCTCGCCTCGGCCGTCGCGCCCGCCTCGGCCGCCGACGACGACGAGGACCTGCTCCCGCCGTTGATCACCGCCACCCCCGACCGCGCGCCCGTCGGCGGCTGGTACGCCGACTCGGTCACCGTCACCGCCGTGGCGCGGGACAACCGGCCGACGGACTCGGGAGTGCAGTCGTTCTCCTACCTCCTCAGCGGCGCCCAGCAGGGCAGCGGCAGCCTCTCCACCACGGCCGGGGGCGCGATCACGGTGAACGCCGAGGGCGTCACCACGATCGGTCTCGAGGCCGAGGACCGCAACGGCAACGCCACCAGCGTCGGGGTCGACGTCCGCATCGACAGGACCGAGCCGACCGTCGCGGTCACCAGTCCGACGGAGGGCGAGGTGCTCGTCAAGAACGACGACGTCCCCCTGCGCTTCACCTGTGCCGACGCCCACTCCGGCGCGGCGTCCTGCGCCGGCACCGTGCCCGACGGTCAGCCCGTCCCGACATTCGCGACCGGTGAGCGGCGGGTGCAGGTCGTGGCCACCGACGTCGTCGGACGCACCCGCACCCTGGTGCGCACCTACCAGGTCGTCGACGAGTTCACCGTGCTGGAGGCGCCGCGGATCGAGGGCACGGCCCGCTTCGGGGAGGTCGTGACCGGCGTGGCGGCGACGGTGTCGCCGGCTCCGGCGGCGACCGCCTGCGTGTGGTTGCGCGACGGCGTGCAGGTCGCGGACACCGTCGTGTTCGCGCCGACCGTGGACGACGTCGGGCACGAGCT
>CALRVO020000109.1:0-9596 GCA_943371595.1 Sphingomonas paucimobilis | reverse complement strand
GCGCGGCATCCCGCTGGTCTTCCTGCAGAACATCACCGGCTTCATGGTCGGCCGCGAGTACGAGAACGCCGGCATCGCCCGCGACGGTGCCAAGCTCGTCACCGCCGTCGCCTGCTCGGTCGTGCCCAAGCTCACCGTGGTCATCGGCGGCTCGTTCGGCGCCGGCAACTACGGCATGTGCGGGCGTGCCTACGACCCGCGCTTCCTGTGGATGTGGCCCAACGCGCGCATCTCGGTGATGGGCGGCGAGCAGGCCGCGTCGGTGCTGGCCACCGTCGCCGGCAAGCCCGACGACGAGGACTTCAAGGCCCCCATCCGCGAGCAGTACGAGACCCAGGGCTCGCCCTACTACGCCACCGCGCGACTGTGGGACGACGGCGTCATCGACCCCGTCGACACCCGCCGCGTGCTGGGCATGGGCCTGGCCGCCGCCGCGCAAGCTCCCGTGCCGGCGCCCTCCTACGGCATCTTCCGGATGTGAGCGAGATGGCCCTCCACACCCTGCTCGTCGCCAACCGTGGCGAGATCGCCCTGCGCGTCATGCGTACGGCGTCCCGCCTCGGCCTGCGCACGGTCGCCGTCTTCACCGACCTCGACGCCGCCGCGCCCCACGTGCGCGCCGCCGACACCGCCGTCCGGGTGCCGTCCTACCTCGACGTCGACGCGGTCGTCGCCGCCGCGGTCTCCTCGGGCGCCGACGCCGTCCACCCGGGCTACGGCTTCCTGTCCGAGCGCTCGGCCTTCGCCGCCGCCCTCGAGGCGGCCGGCGTGACCCTGGTCGGCCCCAGCGCCGCGGTCATGGACCAGATGGGCCGCAAGGACGCCGCCCGCGAGATCGCCGTCGCGGCCGGCGTACCCGTCGTGCCGACCGGCGAGGACGCCGCCTACCCCGTCCTCGTCAAGGCCGCGGCCGGCGGTGGCGGCAAGGGCATGCGCATCGTGCGCTCGGCCGCCGAGATGGACGAGGCGGTCGCGGCCGCCCAGCGTGAGGCGCTGTCGGCCTTCGGTGACGACACCGTGCTCGTCGAGAAGTACGTCGAGCACGGACGTCACATCGAGGTGCAGGTCGTCGGCGACCACCACGGCACCGTGCTGCACCTCTTCGAGCGCGACTGCTCGACCCAGCGCCGCCACCAGAAGGTGCTCGAGGAGGCGCCGGCCCCCACGATCGACGACGCCACCCGTGCCCGGATCACCCAGGCGGCCGTCGACCTCGCCGCCCACGTCGGCTACGTCAACGCGGGCACGGTCGAGTTCCTGCTCGACGCCGAGACCGGCGAGTTCTACTTCCTCGAGATGAACACCCGCCTCCAGGTCGAGCACCCGGTCACCGAGGCGGTGACGGGCCTCGACCTCGTCGAGCTGCAGCTGCGCGTCGCCGCCGGCGAGCCCCTCGGGCTCAGCCAGGACGACGTCGCCCTCACCGGGCACGCCATCGAGGCCCGGGTCTACGCCGAGGACTCCTTCGGCGGGTTCCTGCCCCAGGCCGGCACCGCGTCCCTCGTGCGCTGGCCGTCCGGCCCGGTGGTGCGGGTCGACCACGCGCTCGAGACCGGCCAGGTCGTCAGCACGTCGTACGACCCGATGCTCGGCAAGGTCATCGCGCACGGCCCCGACCGCGAGAGTGCCCGACACGCGCTGGTCGCCGCGCTCGACGACACCGCGATCCTCGGGCTCACGACCAACGCGGGGTTCCTGCGCGCGCTCGTCGACTCCGACGAGTTTCGCGACACCACGATCGACACCGCCTGGCTCGACACGGCCGTCGTCACACCACCCGACGACACCGTGCCCCGCGCGCTGGTGGCCTGGGTCTCGGCCATGCTCACGTCGTTCGACGGCGGGCACGCCTTCGGCTCCGACGGGTTCCGTCTCGGGGGGCCGCCCGCGCCGACCCTGGTCGAGCTCGACCGCGACGTCTACGTCGACCGCCACGCCGGCACCGTCGACGGGGTGCCGTTCCAGCAGCTCGGCGCCGCCGACCACGTCGTCGAGGCCGTCGTCGACGGCGAGACCGTGCGCGCCGTCGTCAACGTGCAGCGCGGGCCCTCGGCGGTGCTCGAGGTCGCCTGGCGCGGCCAGCGCTTCGTCTTCACCCCGCCCGACCGGCTCGCCGGCACGGCCGCGGTCGGCGACGGCACCCTGGTCGCCCCGATGCCCGGCACCGTGCTCGACGTGCGCGTCGCCGTCGGCGACACCGTCGAGGAGGGCCAGGTGCTCGGCACCATGGAGGCCATGAAGATGGAGCTCTCGCTCAAGGCCCACTTCGCCGGCACCGTCACCGAGGTCGACGTGGTCGCCGGCGCGCAGGTGCCCATCGGCGCGCCGCTCTTCGTGGTCGAGGCCGCGGAGGTGACGTCGTGACGCTGCCCATGGTGGTCCCCGAGACCGGCCTGCCCACGGCCGCCACGATCTACGAGGTCGGCGCCCGCGACGGCCTGCAGAACGAGAAGGCCCTGGTGCCCGTCGAGGTCAAGGAGCAGTTCGTGCGCCGCCTGCTCGCCGCCGGCCTGCCGGTCGTCGAGGCCACGTCGTTCGTCCACCCGAGGTGGGTCCCGCAGCTCGCCGACGCCGCCGACCTGATGGGGCGCCTCGGCGCCGACGGGGTCGACCTGCCGGTGCTGGTGCCCAACGAGCGGGGTCTCGACCGGGCCCTCGAGCTCGGGCTGCGCCACGTCGCGATCTTCGGCTCGGCCACCGAGACCTTCGCCCAGAAGAACCTCAACCGCTCCTACGACGAGCAGTTCGCGATGTTCGAGCCGACCGTCACCCGTGCGCTGTCGTCCGGGATGGACGTGCGGGCCTACGTGTCGATGTGCTTCGGCGACCCCTGGGAGGGGGCGGTGCCGCTCGACCAGGTCGTGCGCGCGGGCGTCCGCCTGCTCGAGATGGGCGCGACGGAGCTCAGCCTCGGCGACACCATCGGGGTGGCGACCGCCGGCCACGTCACCGCACTGGTCGCGGCCTTCGTCGACGCTGGCGTCGGGGTCGACCGACTGGCCCTGCACTTCCACGACACCTACGGCCAGGCGCTGAGCAACGTCCAGGCCGGCCTGCGCGCCGGCGTCACGACGTACGACGCGAGCGCGGGGGGCCTCGGGGGCTGCCCCTACGCCAAGTCGGCCACCGGCAACCTCGCCACCGAGGACCTCGTCTGGTTCCTCACCGGCCTCGGCATCGCCCACGGCGTCTCGCTCGCCGCGCTGGTCGAGACGAGCACCTGGATGGCCGGCCACCTCGGCCGCCCCAGCCCCAGCGCCGTCGTCCGCGCCCTCGCCAGCCCACCCGACTGAACCCACGGTGGTCGAGGAGGTTGCGCTAGCAACCGTCACGAGACCACACCACCGCAGCCGCCCTACTCAGCCCCCGCGAACCCCTGCTGCCGCCAGGCCTCGTAGGTCACCACCGCCGCCGAGTTCGACAGGTTCAGCGACCGTCGCCCACCCACCATCGGGATCCGCAGCCGCTCGGTGACCCGGGGGTGACCGAGCGCGTCCTGCGGCAGACCGGTCGGCTCGGGCCCGAACAGCAGCACGTCACCCGGCTCGAACTCGACCTCGCTGAACCACCGCGTCGCGTGCGCCGTGAACGCGAACACCCGCGACGACGCCAGCGCCTCGCTGCCCAGCGCCGCGTCGAGGTCGGCGTGCACCGCCACCGACGCCAGGTCGTGGTAGTCGAGCCCCGCCCGCTTGAGCTTGGGCTCCGACAGGTCGAAGCCGAGCGGCTCGACCAGGTGCAGGGTCGCGCCCGTCGCCGCCACCATCCGGATCGCGTTGCCGGTGTTGGGTGGGATGCGCGGCTCGAGGAACATCACGTGGAACACGGGCCAACCCTCGCACCGCCTGGATCTCGCCGGGGACGGGAGTCGAGCGCGGGGGAGGGGACACCACCCGGGGCGAGGGCCTTGGTCCGCCTCGGGAGAGGCTATGCGCCCGCACGTGCCGAGAGTCGTGCGCCTGCCCCCACGGTGGTCGAGGTGCGACGAGCGCTAGCGAGGAGCCTCGAGACCTGGTGAGTGGCGCTGCCAACCGGTGTCCGGCGGTGGAGGAATGTCGGCGTATGGCGCCGACGATCCTCCGCTGACGACGCGAGCCCAGGCTCGAGAGGTCAGCACCGAAGGTTCGTGCCACCAGGTGGCACGAACCTTCGAGCTTGTTCAGGTGCTCATCAACCCGCCGCCGCCGTCGCCGTTCAGGATCAGGCGAGGATCGCGTGCACCAGGTTCAGATGAACCTCGCCTGATGCGTCGGAGGTCAAGCCGCCCGCACGTACCGCGCGGCGGGCTCCGCCTGACCTGCGTCGTGGTGGCGAGTACGCCCGTACGGCGACGACGATCTTGCCGTGGAGCCGGCCGTCGGCGGCGCGGGCGTGGACGTCGGCGAGGTCGGCCATCGGGACCCGCTCGGCGACGTCGACGGTGAGCTCGCCACGGTCGACGCGGGCGGACAGCTCGGTGAGCTGGGTGGCGTCGCTGCGGACGTAGAGGTCGATGCCGCGTACGCCGCGCGCCTCGTCCGACGGGGCGGGCATCCAGACGGTGGTGCTGACGATGACGCCCCGTCGGCGACCAGGGCGGCCAGGGCCGTGAGCTGCTCGGAGGTGATCGGCGCGAGGTGCGGGCGAGTCCTCCGCGCTCGGCCGCGCGCCGCCGCCGTACGAGCAGCTGACCGTGCCGGTCAGGCGCACGTCCTGACGACGCGCCCGCCCGGGCGGCCGTTGCGCGCGCCGCGGCTGGCCTTGGCCAGGGTCCTGCCCGTGGCGAATCGCGCCTGGCGCGCACCCTGGTTCACGACGTTGCCGCGGTCGTCGAGTGAGAACCACACGGCAGCGCACCCGTCCTTGACGGCGCCGATGCGAACGCACCGGAACCGCGGCGACGTCGCCCTGTTGCAGGAGCGGACCGCCTGACGCAACGCGCCGTTCTTGGTGGCGACGTCCTTGCTCGTGCCGGACCTGCCCTTGAGGTTGAGGGCGATCGCGCCGAAGTCGCTCTGCTGGGCCGGCGGCTGGTCGCCGCCACCGCCGCCGCCCTGGCTGGTGCTGCACGGGCAGGGGTTGGACTCGCACGCCACCCCGTCGCCGTCGGAGTCGAGGCCGTCCGGGTCGCTGCTGGGGCCGCCGTGGTTGAGGAAGTACTGCTGGGCCGAGGCCTGGCTGCCGAAGTCGGAGCAGTTGGCGTCCCGCTGCTGCACCACGGGGCGCACGACCGTGACCTCAGCCGTGACCTCGGTCGGCGCGGCGGACGCAGGCTGCCCCGAGACACCTGCCAGGACCCCCAGGGCGACCACGAGGGTGATCAGGACGGTGAGCAGCTTCCGAGGGTTCATCCCCGGACAGTAGGCGCGATCCTCGCCGCTGTGGGGCGAACGACGATCCGGGCCCGGAACATGCCCCTTCGCGACCGAACACCGTCCCCGTGCGCCGGTCGCAGGCAGGATGGAGGCATGCCTCAGGTCACGCCGTTCCTCCGCGCGGTGGCCGCCGGCACGGTCGTCGCGAGCCTGTGGGGCTGCGCCGTGCCGACCGACGGGGACGGGGCGCCGGCCCCACGCGCCACCGCTGACGCGCCGACGACACCCGGACCCGCCGAGGAGAGCCAGCCCGGGCTGCCGACCTCGCCGGGCCCCGACACCGCCCTCGGTGCCCTGAGCACCCTGCGGGTGCGGGGCCGGGCTGCGATGACGGGGTACTCGCGCGAGGCCTTCGGCCCCGGCTGGCTCGACGCCAACCGCAACGGCTGCGACGAGCGCAACGACACCCTGACCCGCGACCTGCAGGACCGGACCGAGAAGAACTGCCGGGTCCTCACCGGCACGCTGCTCGATCCCTACACCGCCCGGGAGATCTCCTACGCCTACGGCGACGGGACGCTGATCGACATCGACCACGTGGTGTCGCTGGGCAACGCCTGGGTCAGCGGTGCGGCCGCCTGGCCGATCCGCCGGCGCGCCGCCCTCGCCACGGACCCCCTCAACCTGCTGGCCGTCGACGCGTCCGCCAACCGGCAGAAGGGTGACGGGGACGCCGCGACCTGGCTGCCTCCCCACAAGGCGTTCCGCTGCTCCTACGTGGCCCGGCAGGTCGCGGTGAAGGCGAAGTTCGGGTTGTCGGTGACCGCCGCGGAGAGGGACGCGATCACCCGGGTGCTGCGCGCCTGCCCGGACGAGGCGGTGCCCGCCGACTCGGGGGCTCCGCTGGAGGTGAGCAACAACATCACCGAGCCGGACCCGCTGCCGCCCGACCCGGGGTCGGGCTCCTCCTACGACAGCTGCGACGCCGCCCGCGCCGCCGGCGCGGCACCCCTCCAGCAGGGCGACCCGGGCTACAGCGCCAGTCTCGACGGGGACGGTGACGGCTCGGCCTGCGAGTAGCGGCTGCTCCTCCAGCGGGCGCGACCGGAGTCAGACCGTCCGGGCCCAGGCGGCGTACAAGGGGTCACTGCCCCAGCGGGGCTGGGTGCGCAAGGCGGTCGTCACGCCGGCGAAGCCGGCTCGCTCCAGGTAGGCCCGCACGATCGCGACGCGCCCGTCCTCGTCCGTGGCCAGCCAACCGCGGACGGCCTTGGTCGGGAAGCACCGGTTGCTGAAGGTCAGCACGACGACCCCACCGGGTCGCAGCACGCGGGCCGCCTCGCGCAGCACCTCGACCGGGTGGATGAGGTAGTCGATCGACACGCAGCAGGTCACCGCGTCGAACGACGCCGCGTCGAACGGCAGGAGCGGATCGACGTTGAGGTCCTGCACGACGACCTGGTCGGCCAGGGGGTTCGCCTGCAGCTCGACGGCGTTCATGCCCAGCACGACGAGGCCGCCGCTCGGCTTCCTCGGGAGGTGCGAGACCCACGACGACATCAGGTCCAGGACGCGACCCTCGGTTAACCCCAGCTCGTCGTACAGCCCGGTGACCGCCGCGATCGCGCCGTCGTCGATGTGGGTGACCAGTCGTGTCGGCGCGTAGAACACGGCGTCGTCGGAGGGGTCCTGCCGGTCGAAGAAGCCTGGGGGCCAGCCGTCGTCCGTCATGCCTGCATCCTGCCCAGGTCAGCAAGCCGGTCGCCCCACCCCTGCCGCGCGGATCCGCCGACCGTGGCCCATACTGAGGCGGCGCCAGGCTCGACAGAGGCTGGCCTCGCGGACGTGGTGTAGTTGCAGCACGCTTCCCTTCCAGGGAAGGGGTCGAGGTTCAAATCCTCGCGTCCGCTCTCATGTTCGACACCCCGTGACGCGCATCACCGTACGGTGATCCCGTGGTCCACCCACGGATGTTCGACGACGACGACCCGGTGCTCGCACGGGTGCGCGAGGTCGCGCTGGCGCTGCCCGACGCGGCCGAGAAGGTGTCGCACGGGATCCCGGCGTTCTTCACCACCAAGGTCTTCGCCTACTACGGCGGCTCGGTGAAGGTCGGCGACGGCTACGAGCGGCACGCGCGGTCGGTGCTCGTGCTGGCCGACCCCGCCGAGCGGCCCGCGCTGCTCGACGACGAGCGGTGCTACCACCCGATGTACCTCGGCCCGTCGGGCTGGGTCGGGATCGACCTCCACCCCAGCACCGACTGGGGCGAGGTCCGCGAGCTGGTGGAGACCTCCTACCGGCTGACCGCCGGCGTACGTCGCGTACGCCGGCTCGACGAGGGGACGACCAGATGATCGCCATCACCGAGGACCAGCGCGAGCTGGCCGAGATCGCCGCCGACCTGCTCGCGCGCCGCGGCGCCCGCGCCGCCGGGCGGGCGCTGCTGGCCGCCGACGACGAGACGTTGCCGGCGTGGTGGGCGGAGGTCTGCGGCCTCGGCTGGCCCGGGCTGCACCTGGCCGAGGAGCACGGAGGGTCGGGGGCGTCCCTGCTCGACCTCGCGGTCGTCGTCGAGCAGCACGGCCGCGCGATCGCGCCCGGACCCTTCGTGCCGACGGTGTCGGCGAGCGCCGCCCTGGCCGCGACCAGCCCCGACCACCCCGCGCTGCCCGGCCTGGCCGCCGGTACGACGATCGGGGCGCTCGGGCTCGGCGGTGCCGTGGAGGTGGTGGACGGACGGGCGACCGGCACGGCCGGCCTCGTCCTCGGTGGCGGGCTGGCCGACCTGCTCGTCCTGCGCGCCGGTGACGACCTCGTCGTCGTGGACCCCTCTCACGAGGGCGTCGAGGTCACCCGTCCGCAG
Source organism: Sphingomonas paucimobilis (assembly GCA_943371595.1). Lineage (GTDB taxonomy): Bacteria > Actinomycetota > Actinomycetes > Propionibacteriales > Nocardioidaceae > Nocardioides. The sequence goes on along the minus strand of CALRVO020000109.1, from coordinate 1,436 downwards.
AGCCTCGACCGCGGTCGGCGGTCGGCGCGCGTCACCCTCACCGACACCCCGGTCGACGTGGTGGCCGGCGGCGCGGCGACCGCCCGCGACCTGTTCCGGACCCTCCTGGCTGCCGAGGCCGCGGGACTGGCGCGCACCGCGACCGAGGAGGCGGCGGCGTACGCCAAGCAGCGCCAGCAGTTCGGGCGCCCGATCGCGATGTTCCAGGCGGTCAAGCACCACTGCGCCGACATGGCCGCCGCCACCGAGCTCACCACCGCCGCCGCGTGGGACGCCGCCCGCGCCGCCGGGTCGGGCGGTGACCAGCTGCGCTACGCCGCGGCTGTCGCGGCGACCGTCGCGGCCCCGGCCGTCGACCTGTGCGCCAACCTGATGACCCAGGTGCACGGCGGCATCGCCATCACCTGGGAGCACGACGCCCACCTGGTGCAGCGACGCGCGACCACGCTGGCCCACTACCTCGGCGCTGCGGTCGCCGCCGACGACCTGTGCGAGGCCGTGCGCGACAAGGTCGTCCGGGCGCGCGGCGTCGAGCTGCCGCCCGAGGCCGAGGAGATCCGCGACGAGGTGCGGGCATTCGTCGCGACCCTCGCCGGCCTGGGTGCCGACGAGCAGCGCGACCGGATGCTCGAGACCGGGTACTCCGTCGCGCACTGGCCGCGGCCGTGGGGTCGTGCGGCCGGCCCGGTCGAGCAGCTCGTCATCGAGCAGGAGCTCGCCGAGGCGGGGGTCAAGAGGCCGGCGTACGGCATCACCGCGTGGAACATCCTCACCCTCGTGCAGCACGCGACGCCCGAGCAGACCGAGCGGTGGGTCGGGCCGGCGCTGCGGCAGGAGACCGAGTGGTGCCAGCTCTTCAGCGAGCCCGCGGCCGGCTCCGACGCCGCCGGCATCACCACCCGCGCCGTGCGCACCGACGGCGGCTGGGTCGTCAACGGCCAGAAGGTGTGGACCTCGGGGGCCCACCGGGCGGCGTACGGCTTCGCGACGGTGCGCACCGACCCCGACGCCCCCAAGCACCAGGGCATCACCATGGTGGTGATCGACATGAAGGCGCCCGGGGTCGAGGTGCGCCCGCTCAAGCAGGCCTCGGGGGCCTCGGACTTCAACGAGGTCTTCCTCACCGACGTGTTCGTGCCCGACGACGACGTCGTCGGCGAGGTCGACCGCGGCTGGACCGTGGCCCGCGCGACCCTCGGCAACGAGAGCGTGAGCATCGGCGGCAGCACGTCCAACCTCTCGTTCCCGTCCGACACGCTGCTCGCGGCGTACGACGCCCACCCCGACCGGCTCGTCGGCGGCAGCGCCCGGGTGGGCCGCTACATCGCAGACCTGCAGGCCATCTCGCTGCTCGGCCTGCGCAGCGCGCAACGCTCCGTCGAGGGCACCGAGCCCGGTCCCGAGGGCGCGATCACCAAGCTCGCGCTCTCGGAGGC
>CALRVO020000108.1:0-9740 GCA_943371595.1 Sphingomonas paucimobilis | reverse complement strand
CTCGGCGATCCACTCGAGCTCCTCGAGGACCTTGGCGCTGATCTTGCCGCCCTTGGCGAGCTTCTCCTCGGAGAAGAGCCCGGCCTCGATCCGCTTGGCGAGCTCGACCTCCATCTCGGCGTTGAGGAGCGGCACCTTGCCGATCTGCTTGAGGTAGTCCTTGACGGGGTCGGCGGTGGCACCGGCGACCATGACCTGCTGGGCCGGCTCGTCGGTGTCGTCGGCGGCCGAGACCACGAAGCTGGAGGTGGCGGTGACCTCCTCCTCGACCTCCTTGATGACCGGGTCGGACTCGACGTCCTTCTCGAACTGCTCGTCGGGCAGGTCTGGCAGGACCTTCTTGCCGTCGGGGCCCACGGCGGCCACGACCTCGGCGACCGAGGGCGCAGCCTTCTTGGCCGCGGCCTTCTTGGCCGGGGCGGCCTTCTTGGCGGCCGGCGCGGCCTTCTTGGCCGGCGCGGTCACAGCGGCCTCGGCAGGCTCGGCAGGCTCGGCGGCCTGGGCAGGAGCGGCCTTCTTGGCCGCGGGCGCTGCGGTCTTCTTGGTCGCCGCGGTCGCGGTCTTGCGGGTGCCCGCCGTCGCAGCGGCGACCCGGGCCTCGGCCGGCAGCTGGACGCTGAGGCCGAGCCCGCTCAGGTGCTCGAGCAGCGACTTGAGGTGACGAGGCTCGACGCCTGCGTCGTCACTGGCGCGCCGCACCTGGTCGGGACTGAAGGTCCCGGTCGGTACGGCCCGCTCGATGAGCTCGACGACGGCGGGGTGCGCGAGCACCTCGGTGGGGATCTTGCGTGCGTTCGAGGACACGAACACCTCTCGTCAGGCAGGTTGTGGCAAGGGAACTGAGTCGATCTGGGCGGTTCGGGGCGCGACAAGAACCGCTGTCGTCAAGAGCCGCTGCCCTCATTCTGCCACGGACCCGGTGACACTCCGACCACGGGCCGCGACGGGGCCGGGCGCGCTTCCGGCCACGGTCGCCGGGACGGTGGAGGAAGTCAGGGAGGAGCCGCCCCAGCCGCGTTGAAATCGGCTGGGACGGCACCGTGCCCAGGCTAGGCGCGAATGTCGACCCACGGCGCCCTCGGCGCCGGTGCGGGCGCCCGGACCTCGCCGCGTCGCAGGTCAGACGGCCTTGGCCTTGGCGGCGGCCTTCGTCTCCTTCTTGAAGTCCCGCACCTTCTGCAGGCTCCCCGGGTCGACGACGTCGGCCACCGACCGGTAGCCCTCGAGCGCGTAGTCGCCGGCGACCTTCTCCCAGCCCTCGGGGCGCACGTCGAGCTGCTTGGCCAGCAGGGCCACGAAGATCTTGGCCTTCTGGGCGCCGAACCCGGGCAGCGCCTGCAGGCGCTTGGCGAGGTCCTTGCCGTTGGCTGCCTCGGTCCAGATCCGCTCGGCGTGCCCGTCGTACTGCTCGACCACGGTCCGGGCCAGCTCCTGCAACCGCGCGGCCATCGAGCCGGGGAACCGATGGATGGCCGGCGTGGTCGCGCACAGCGCGGCGAAGTCGTCGGGGTCTGCGGCGGCGATCTGGTGCGGGTCGAACGACCCGAACCGGTCGACCACCTTGGCGGGGCCGCGGAACGCGTGCTCCATGGGGTACTGCTGGTCGAGCATCATGGCCGAGAGCACCGCGAACGACGACTCGTCCAGGACGCGGTCGGCTGCTGGATCACCGGTGATGTGGAAGCCCATGACCACCATCTTGTCGCAGGCCCGGCGGCGGGGTCACACAGTCACCAGGTCGACCCAGGACCGGTGCTCGCCTCGCGGCAGAGGAAGAAGGGCCGCATGGACGACCGAGCGAGTCTCCTGAACCACCTGACCCGGGCAGCGGCGAGCACGGCCACGGGTCCGCTGGCGCTACGCCTGTGCCGCGCCCTCGACGAGATCCTCGGCATGGACGGGTCGAGCCTCGCGGTGGGCTACGAGTCCGGGACGCGTACGGTCCTGACCGCCACCGACCAGCACGCCGAGCAGATCGAGGACCTCCAGGACGTCCTGCGCGAGGGGCCCGGTCTCGACGCCCACCGTCTCGGCCACCCGGTCGTGGCGGAGGCCGCCGAGGTCACACCACGGTGGCCGATGCTCGGGCAGGCCCTGGCCGAGGCTCGCCGCCTGTCGTGCCTGCTCGCGGTCCCCGTACGTCCCGACGGCGAGGTGCTCGGCGCGATCACCATGCGGGGCGACGTCTCGGCGACGCGTGCCGTGGACCTCACGCAGGCGCAGTTCCTCGCCGACGCGATCGGGGTGGCCGTCCTGGGCGGGCTCGAGCGCGCGGAGCCGGCGGACACGTTGTGGTCGGCCCGCGACAAGGTCAACCAGGCCACGGGGATGGTCGTCGCGCAGCTCCAGGTCTCGCCCACCGACGCTCTCGCCACGCCTTCGCCCACGACACCTCGCTGCAGGCGATCGCACGCTCGGTCCTGAGCCGCGAGCTGGTCTTCTACTCCCCCGACGACCCCGGAAAGGGTGGAACGTCATGACGACCTCCGCTGAACGTGCCATCTCCGACGCCGTGGCCTCGATGGTGCTCGAGCGCGACGTCGCGGACTCCCTGTCCCACGTGGTGCGTGCCTGCGCGCTGGCCTACCCCTCCGACGCGGTGGCGATCCTGGTGCGCGACGGGGCCGGCGGACTGGAGCTGTTGGCCTCCTCGAGCCACGCGACCGACGAGATCGAGCTGCTCCAGATCCAGAGCGACTCCGGACCATGCGCCGAGTCCGTCTACTCCGGCGTCCCCATCGCGGTGGCGGGCGCGGCCGCGCTCGTGGAGCGGTGGTCGGAGGTCGGACAGGCCATCGTCGACGCCGGCTTCGACAGCGCTCACGCCTACCCGATGCGCTGGCGCGGCGAGACCGTCGGTGGTCTCAACATCTTCCTGCGGCAGGGCGCGGTCGTCGAGGCGTCCTACGGGCCGATGCTCGCCGACCTCGCCACCCTCGCGGTGCTCCAGCCCAGCGAGTCCTCGCCCGACCAGCTGGCCGGCCGCATCCACGAGGCGGTGGCCGCGCGGTCGGTGATCGAGCAGGCCAAGGGGGTGCTGGCCCATCGTGACGGGGTGGACATGCACGAGGCCTACCTCGCCCTCGTCGAGGAGTCCCGCCTCCACGGGATCGGGCTGAGCGCGGCCGCCCGCCGCGTCGTCGACGCCGCTGTGGTCGGCCCCGACCGCGCCGCGCCCGGGGTCAGCGGTCGCTGAGGGGGCGGGGCGGCTCGGGCGCGTGCCCGGTCAACGAGCGGATCAGGTCGGCAGCGATCACGCTGACCTTGCGGTTGCTGGTCTGGGAGACGTGGCGCAGCACCTCGAAGGCCTCGCGCGAGCTGATCTTCTGCGAGTACATCAAGATGCCCAGGGCCTGGTCGATGACTGCTCTGGTGGCCAGCGCCTCGCGGAGCTGGGCGTCGAGGGAGATGCGGCTCGACTGACGCAGCAGGATCGTCAGGGTGGTCGCCGCCTGGTCGCAGAACGCCTCGGCACGCGCCAGGTCGACCTCGGTGAAGCCCCCCGCTTCCTCACCGAACAGGTTGAGGGCCCCGGCGCTCTCACCCTCGACGACCAGGGGCATCGCCACGACCGACCGGATGCCGAGGCTCAGGGCGTAGTCGCGATAGCCGTCCCACCGGGTCTCCCTGGCGACGTCGGGCACCTCCACCCGCCGTCCTGTGCGCATCGACTCGAGGCAGGGGCCCCGACCGCCGACGTACTGGGCCTCGTCCATGCGCAGCGCCAGCTCGTCGCTGCCCGCCACGCTGGCCACGTCACGGTCGCGCCGCAGGGTGATCCCGCAGTGCGTCCCGGGAACGACCTGTGCGGCGAGCACCGCGATCTTCTCGAGGAGGGCGGTGACCTCTGGGCCGTCGATGATCAGGTGCTGGAGCTCGGCGTACGCGCGGGCGAGCTCGAGGGGCTCACGCCCGTGGGAGCCGGTGGCCGGGCGCTGTCGGGGGTCGTCGATGGACATGGGCAGCTCCCGGGAACCCGTAGCCGTGGGGGTGGCGACGTGACGTGCTCGTCGTGCAAAGGTGCCGTCCAACCTAACAGCAACCGGGCCGCGGGACATGCCGGTCGACGTCCGGGCGGCCACGACCACGACCGCCGTCCTAAGGTGGCGAGCGTGACCACGACGACGCTGCCCGACGGCCGGCTGCTCGACTACGACACCGGTCCCGGTGACCCGTCGCTGCCGCTGGTGGTCTCCCACCACGGGACCCCCGGCGCCGGGACCCGCGACCGGCACCTCGACGCCGCGGCCGCGGCGGCCGGCCTGCGCGTCGTGACCTTCTCCCGGCCGGGGTACGGCGGCTCCACCAGGCGCCCGGGACGCACGGTCGCCGACGTGGCCGGTGACGTGGCCGCACTGCTCGACCACCTGGGCGTCGAGTCGTGCGCGACCATGGGCGCGTCCGGCGGCGGACCCCACGCCCTCGCGACCGCGGCCCTGCTCCCGGAGCGGGTCACCGGGGTGCTGTGCGTCGCCGGGGTCGCACCCTGGGACGCCCCCGACCTCGACTTCCTGGCCGGCATGGGCGAGGACAACGCCGAGGAGTTCGGGCTGGCCCTCGAGGGTGAGGAGCCCCTGCGGCCGTGGCTGGAGGCCCAGGCCCAGGAGCTGCGCGCGGCGACCCCGTCGCAGGTGGTGGAGTCCCTGGCCACGCTCCTGCCGCAGGTCGACCGGGACGCGATCCTCGGCAGCGCCGGGACCGAGCTCGGCGAGGACCTGGCGGCGTCGTTCGCCGAGGCGCTGCGTCCCGGTGTCGACGGCTGGGTCGACGACGACCTGGCCTTCACCGGTGCGTGGGGGTTCGACCTGGCCGACCTGCAGGTGCCGGTGATGGTGTGGCAGGGCGACGCCGACCTGATGGTGCCGTTCAGCCACGGCCGGTGGCTCGCGGCCCACGTGCCGGGGGCGACTGCTCACCTGCTCGCCGGCGAGGGCCACCTGTCGATCGCGCTGGGCCACGCCGAGGAGATGCTGGCCGACCTCGGCGCGACGCTGCGGCGGTGAGCCTGACCCCGGTCAGGCCTTGACGGCCAGGACGGGGCAGTGCGCGTCGAGCAGCACCCGCTGGGCGTTGGACCCGAGGATGAGCTTGCCGACGGGGGTACGCCGACGCAGGCCGATGACGATCAGGTCGGCGTCCTGCGCCTCGGCCACGCTCACGAGGTCTTCTGCGGCCTCGAAGCCCCGGACCAGCTGGCGCACGTCGTAGGTCACGCCGGACGCGTCGAGACGGGCCCGGACCTCGGTGAGGTCGGGTTCGGCCTCGTCGCCACGAGCGCGGTGGGAGTGGACCACGATCAGCTCGGAACCGCGCAGGCGTGCCTCCTCGATCGCCTTGTCGAGGGCGGCTTCACCCTCGGGCTTGGGCACGTATCCCACGACCACGATCGACATGACAGGCACGTTACCGCGCCCCGGCGCTCGAGGAGCTGTGGAGAACTCCTCGGTGCGGCGGCGAGCTGGGGCAGGCTGGTCGTCATGGACCTGGCCACCGCCGCACCGCCGGACAGCGCGATCACCGAACCGGTCGACCGCCGGCTCCTCGCGCTGCTGCGCCGTGCGGTCCTGGTCCACGCCACCTCCGAGCGCCGGCGCGTCCATCCCCCGGTGGTGCACGTCGGCCGCCCAGGCGGTCCGACCGCGAACCTGACGCTCGGCGACCAGCGTCTCGACCACGCGTTGCGCACCGACGCCATCGAGGCGATGGTCCGCAGCACCGGTGGTCGCGCCGCGGCCACTCCCCCGCTCGTGTGGCTGACCCGGCCCGGCACGCTCGAGGTCCGCGACGTCGACCTGGCGTGGCTGGCCGCGACCCGCGCCGCCGCGGCCGAGCTCGGGCAGGCCCTGCCGATGGTGGTCGTCAACCGGCGCAGCTGGTGCGACCCGTCGACCGGGGTGCACCGTGACTGGGTGCGGCTGCGCGCCGCCTCCTCGGGCGGAGCGCCCTAGTCGGTCCAGGTGTGCACCGGCTCGTTGGTGTGCATGCGCTCGCGGTAGTCGAGCAGGGTGGCGCGCAGCGCGTCGAAGCGGTCCTGGCCGCCCCGCTTGGCCATCTGGGCGACGAACCACTCGGCGCCGTTGGTGCCCAGCAGGCAGCGCTGCTCGATGATCCCGAGGAGCCGGTCGCTGGTGCCGGCGTCGACTCCCCACGCGTCGAGGCCCTCCTGGGCGAGCGGGAGCAGTCGGCGAAGGACCAGCTCGGTCGCGCTCACCTGCCCCAGACCGGGCCAGTAGACCTGAGCCTCGATGCCGTGCTGGGCCGCGACGTGGAAGTTCTCCTCGGCGGCGCTGAACGACATCTGCGACCACAGCGGCCGCTCGCTCTCGGCGAGGTGGCGCACCAGCCCGAAGTAGAAAGCGGCGTTGGCCATCGTGTCGGAGACCGTGGGCCCGGCGGCGAGCACGCGGTTCTCGACCCGCAGGTGCGGGGTGCGTGCCTCGGGCGGACCCGTGACGTCGTAGACCGGTCGGTTCCAGCGGTAGATGGTGCCGTTGTGCAGGCGCAGCTCGGGCAGGTCGGGGGTGCCTCCCGACTCGAGCACGGCCAAGGGGTCGACGTCGTCGGTGATCGGCAGCAGCGCCGAGAAGTAGCGGACGTTCTCCTCGAACAGGTCGAAGACCGAGGTGATCCAGCGCTCGCCGAACCACACCCGGGGACGGACCCCCTGCGCCTTGAGCTCCTCGCTGCGGGTGTCGGTGGCCTGCTCGAACAAGGGGATCCGGGTCTCGCGCCACAGCTGCCGACCGAGCAGGTAGGGCGAGTTGGCTCCGACGGCGAGCTGGATCGCCGAGATGGCCTGCGAGGCGTTCCAGTAGGCCGCGAACTGGTCGGGTGAGGTCTGCACGTGCAGCTGGGTGCTCGTGCAGGCCGCCTCGGGCAGGATCGAGTCGGAGGTGGTGTCGAGCCGGTCGACACCACTGATCGAGATCGCGAGGTCCTCGCCGCGCGCGTGCAGGATCTGTTCGCTCAACAGCTTGTAGCGCGGGTTGGCGCTGATGCTGCGCAGTCCCATGTGCCCCTCGGCGAGGGTCGGCAGGATGCCGATCATCACCAGGTGGGCGCCGACCTCGGCCGACTTGGTCTCGGCGTCGTTGAGGCTGTGGCGCAGGTTGGCCTCGAAGGTCTCGAGACCGCCCTCGCGCAGCTTGGCCGGGGGGACGTTGATCTCGATGTTGAACTGGCCGAGCTCGGTCTGGAAGTCGGGGTCGGCGATCGCCTCGAGGGCCTCGGCGTTCTTGAGGGCCGGGTCGCCGAGGTCGTCGACCAGGTTGAGCTCGACCTCGAGCCCGGTCATCGGGTCGTCGGTGTCGAACGCGGCCTCGCGCAGCATCCGCGCGAACACGTCGAGGCAGCGGTGCACCTTCTCGCGGTGGCGCGTGCGGTCGGCGGGAGTGAACTCCTGGAGGTCGACCTCTTCGCCCATGACGTGAATCTAGGGCACGCCGGGCGCCACCGGGGCACGTGCCACCCGGGCCACGTGCCACGCGGGGCGGGGCGCTCACCCGGTCTCACGGTCGTCGAGCCCCTCCTTCCAGTCGAACCCGTCGGCCATCACCGACGGCGGGACGGCACGCTCGAGCGCCTCGGCGATGAGGCCGGCCAGGCCGTAGCCGGGGTCGACGGCCTCGCAACGGTCGATCGCGCACCACGCCAGGGCACCGTCGCCGGCCTGCCACGCGGCCCACGCCAAGAGGGCGGCGGGCGCCGGCAGCAGGTCACGCGGCGAGCGGCGCACCAGGTCGGTGAGGAGCGCGACCGCCGGGCGGGCCCGGGCCCGGGTGAGTGCCGACCACACGGCGTCGCGCACCCTCAGCGTCTGCATGCCGCTCAGCAGCCGCGCCACCTCGGCGTCGCCGGCCGGAGCGGGTTCGGCGAGCCGGCGCGTCACCTGGGCGTGGGCCCAGGTGCCCTCGGCGAGCTCGAACGACGCCGACCCGGTCGTGGGGCCGGTGCGGCTGGGGAGCGCGGCCACGTGGGCCTCGACCCGCGCGACCGCCGCACGGTCGGGCTCGAGGGTCGCGGCGAGGTCGCCGCGCGAGCGGTGCAGCACCCGGCCGTCGACGACGGCCTGGGCCAGGAACGGGTGGACGGCCAACCGCTCGGCGTCGAACGCGACGCCCGCACCGGCGCGGTCGGGCCCGGGGTCGTCGTCGAGCGACCACCACCGGTCACCGCCGACCCGCAGCGCCTCGACGACCGCGATGTCGTGGTGGCCGAAGGCCGCGCGCAGCGCGAGCCAGGCGAGCCGTGCACGCTCGGGATGAGCCGTGTAGACCAGCAGCACGACCCGACCGACGCCGTGGTGGACGGCCGGTCCGAGCAGGGTCGAGGCCAGCTCGGGCATCGCGGCGGGCTCGTTCGGCAGGTCGACGCGGGCGTGGAACGGGTGGACCGCGTCGAAGGTGAGCATCACGACCGACTCGGTCGGCCAGAAGCCGAGGACGACGGCGCACGCGGCGAGCAGGTCCTCCGGGGTGCGGGCGGTGAGCGTGGTCGCCGAGGTGGGGGGCCCGTCGGTGGGCGGGGTGGTGGGCGGGGTGGTGGGCGGGGTGGTCGGCGGAGGGGTGGGCGGAGGGGTGGTGTCGGTCATGACGACGACGCTCCCCGCCACCGCCGACACGTCCGCGCGGGAGCCGAGGGCCCTGTGGACGAACGGTCACGGGGCCCGGCTGTGGACGGCTCCTGGTCGGTCCCGCAGGACCCCGGAGGTAGTTTCGCCACGTGCGGAAGCAGGCGTCGATCCTCCACCTCGACCTCGACGCCTTCTACGCCTCGGTCGAGCAGCGCGACAAGCCGTCGCTGCGCGGCAAGCCGGTCGTCGTGGGCGGCGTCGGCGGCCGCGGGGTCGTGGCCACGGCGTCCTACGAGGCCCGCCGCTACGGCGTCCGCTCGGCGATGTCGACGCGGGAGGCCCGGTCGCGGTGCCCGCACGCGGCGTTCCTGACGGGCCGCTTCCACGCCTACCACCAGGCCAGTGGGGTGGTGATGGGGTTGCTGCGGGAGGTGTCGCCGCTGGTCGAGCCGCTCTCGCTCGACGAGGCGTTCGTCGACCTCGCCCGCGCCGACCTGCCCGACCTCGAGGTCGCGACCGTCACGGCGTACGCCGCCGCGCTGCGTGACCGGGTCGCCGAGGCGACCGGGGGGCTCACCGCCTCGATCGGGCTCGGTACCTCGAAGTTCATCGCCAAGGTCGCCAGCGACCTGGAGAAGCCCGACGCCCTGGTCGTGGTGCCGCCGGGCACCGAGCAGGACCTGCTGCGGCCGATGAACGTCTCGGTCATCCCCGGCGTGGGACCGGTGACCGCCGAGCGGCTGCGGCGCGCGGGCATCCACACGGTGGCCGAGCTCGAGGCGGTCGCGCTCGACGAGCTGGTGCGGCTGGTCGGGCAGGCCCAGGGCAGCGGGTTGCACTCCCTGGCCCGGGCGCTCGACGACCGCCCGGTGCTGGCGGAGCGCGAGGCCAAGTCGGTCAGCTCCGAGGGCACCTACGAGACCGACCTCACCGACCGCCGGCTGATGGAGGCGCTGCTCACCCGTCAGGCCAGCGAGGTCGCGGCGCGGCTGCGCAAGCACGGCCTGTCCGGTCGCACGGTGACCATCAAGGTGCGGCTGCACGACTTCACCACGCTCAACCGCTCCACCACCCTGGGGGCACCGACCGACAGCGCCGCGACCGTCGCCCGGCTCGCGCGGGCCCTGCTCGCCGACCTCGACACCTCCGGCGGGGTGCGGCTGCTCGG